>CAUZEO010000117.1:0-13849 GCA_963578625.1 Kiritimatiellia bacterium
TGGAAGAAGGAGTTTGGCCTGCTGGATGTGAAACAGGCGAAACGCTTGAAGGAACTGGAAGCGGAAAACACGCGTCTGAAGAGGATCGTAGCAGATCAGGTGCTTGGGATGGAGATCATCCAGGAAGCCCTTGAAAAAAAGTTGTGAGTCCGGGGCATAAGAGGCAGGTGGCTGAGGGCCTTGTAGCCCGGGGCCGATGCTCCGGACGAAAAGTCTGCCGATACCTCAAGCTACATCGCTCGAGGTATCGGTATCCTGCAAAAGAACCAAATGCGTGGGGAAAACGGCTGAGAGCGGCGGTTCGCGGTTACTCGCTGAAGAATCGCAAATGGGGATATGTAAAGATCACACGGTTGTTGAAAAACGATGGATGGTCTGTAGGCAAGAGACCGGTGCAGCGGATTCGCCGAGAACTGGGTCTGCGCTTGCCCGGGCGCAAGCCTCGTGGGCGTAGAACGGGCCTGTCTACGGGGCTTCCGCCCCAGGCAACCCATCGCGGCCATGTGTGGTGCTGGGACTTTATTCACGACCGAACTGTGCGGGGCGGGCGGTTGAAGATGCTCACGGTACTCGATGAGTACACTCGGGAATGTCAAATGATTCATGTGGCTCGGCGTGTTCGAGCCGCAGACGTGCTCAATCAACTTTATCGGCTGATACAAAGACATGGAGCGCCGGCATATATCCGAAGCGACAATGGATCGGAATTCATAGAAGCAGCACTGCAGGGCTGGCTTGCTGACGCCGAAATCCAGACCCTCTACATTGATCCGGGCAGTCCATGGCAGAATGGGTATATCGAGAGTTTCCATGCCCGTTTCCGGGAAAAGGGCTGGAACGGGAGCAGCTCTGGACGTTAACCGAAGCCAGAGTGGTGCTTGAAGATTGGCGACGGCAATACAATGAAGTGCGACCCCATAAAAGCCTCGGGTTAGAAACGCCCAAAAGCTTCGCCAGGACGCACCCAGACGGACGCTCCGGTCGGGCTACGCCCTCCCTGGGCCCCGGCCTTGACAATACATCTATACTGGAGAGATATTCAACCTGTAACCTGGTGCCTGGACTAACATAACTACTGGACCAGTTCGGTGAGTCCGGCCAGGATCGTTCGTTCTCCGTCCGCTTGTCTCAATATGCGGATCTTCTCGTCCGCGTTTGCCTTTCATTCGTCTGACTCCTTTGGCTAAGGTCCTCAGACGAACATCGTTCATGGACCAGGTTTATGAGGCCCAACCAGAATGCATAACCAGCTGATTGACAAAAAGTTATTAATCTTGTGTCCAGATTGGAACGAAATCGTCTGGTCGGACTGTGGTTTCTTCGCTTATCGAAGAGGTTGGCGACGTCGTGACGTTGCGGGTCAAATCGCAACGCGTTCGATCGGGGAAGCTTGAAGACAAGATGCGCAATCCTGTTGTCCAGTCTCGCGCTGGTGGGCGCGGCGTGGGGGCAGGCCCCGCCGGTTATCGAGATGGAAATCGGCTGTACGCCGGTAAAGACCTCGCGTGTGTTTCAGACCGGCCTTGGCCCGAATCCGCGAGGGGGGTGGAATTTTATTTGCCAGTGCATGAATTACAAGAGCACCGGGAACAAGGAGAAGATTGTCGAGAAGCTCGATAACGGTCGACACTACCTGCGCTACGCGGACACCACCGTGCGCCCGGAAGCGGAGTGGGTGATCGCGGATCTCGACGGAGACACCTTCAAGGTGGTGAGCCTTCCCGGCTTCCACGCCGCCGAGATCAGCGGCGGAGGATGCTTGGCCGGCAACGGTCGCGTCTTTTTCGCCGTGGACTACGGTCACATCTACTACTATGAGCCGCACGAAGAGACCATCAGGATCCTGGGGCGTGTTCACGACAGCATCACCGTGCTCCGGCATTTGTACAAACTCGAGCTCGGGCCTGATGGGATGGTCTACGGCGCCAGCCAGTCTGCGAGCAGCTTGGCCTGTGTCCTGCGCCTCAATCCGGACACGTTGGCGTGGAAACTCATCACAGACGTGGGCCTGCCCGGCCGCCGCACCCTGACCTACGGTTACACTATCGCCATGGAGCCGCCCTGGATATACGTAGCCGTCGGCCAAGGCAAGTGGGAGCTGTGTGCCGTGAATTTTGGAACCGGCGAGAGGCGTGTGCTCGCCCAACGGGACGGTGACGATGCCCGCGTCGTTGTGGAACAGGGATCAGAACTCTGCAAGGCCCTCCTGCGCGGCGCCCCCGAAGACATCAACGTCGCCCTACGCGACGGGCGTATTGTCGGCGAGGCGAAGCCCGGTGAGACATTCGCCGAAGTTCCCGCGGCCATGACCTATGCGCGGCCGGCGTGGGACGCGAGCGGCCCGTTCTCGGCCGCCGGCCCGCCGCCGCAAATGGACCCCGATCGGCGCGTCTCCATTTCCGGCCAGGGCGAGGGCATTCTCTACTGGCGTGAATCCGGAACCGAATCGTGGCGCGAAACGCGCATTGCCATTCGGAATACCGAGCCGGCGGCGATCGAATCGCTGACCCCGCTGCCAGACGGTTCGGTCATGGGCAGCACGGCGCAGTATCATGGCTGGTTCCGGTACAATCCAAGCACCAGACATTGCGAACACCTCGGGAAAGGCGGCCCGAGCGGTGCGAAGACCACGGTCGTCGTCGGCAAGGTGTACTTCGCCGGTTATCCGAATACCGTGCTGTCCGTGTACGAACCGGGCATGCCGTGGACAAATCCCAGAGCCGGCGAGGCAGGAGATCCCGCGCTCAATCCCGCCCTCCTGGGGTACCAGGGCCTGGGACGGTCCGAAGCGCATCATGCCGTCGCCATGGCTGCGGCCTGCGAGCGCGTCTACACGCTGGGCCTGCGGGAACGTTGGTCCACGGGCTCCGGGTTGAGTTGTTATGACGCGGCAACCGGCGAGTTCATTGCTCTCGGCGACGCCAACAGGGACCTGGAGCCCGTCGACATGATCGCCATGCCCGCACTGGACCGTATTGTCGTCTCGGGTGCGAAGAAGGACGCCGCGCTCCTCGTCTATGACCTGGACCTGAACCAACGCGACGAAATCGAAATCAAGCCGGGACTGCAGAACACGGGCCACATGCTGCCGGTTGCGGACACGCAATTCCTCGGATGGTACAAGCAGCCGTCCGCAACCAACATGACCCTCTACCTCTACGACCTTGCCGCGAAAGAAAAGCTGCGTTCCGTTGAAATCGATTCGCCCCGTGCCTGGTTGCTGGAAAGGCCGGTGGACGACACCTGTTGGATGATCACGGGGGCCGATCTCTTCCAGGTGGACCCTGCCTCTCTCGAAACGCGGCGCGCAGGTGTCCTGGATAGGATGGTCACCGTGCCCGTTTCCCCCGGTGGAGGCACCGTACTTCGGCACAGCCGCCCCGTCTGGATCGGCAGGAAGCTATGCGGATCAGCCGGCGGGGAGGTGTTGATCTCATCCGCCGTGGAGGCCGTGTACGGAACGGCTACTCCTTCGGCAGGTCTTTCGAGACCTCGATGACCGAAAACATCACGCCGATTTTCATCCCTTTTCGCTCGATGCCGAAGTCTTTCATGTCCTCGCCGGGCAGGCCACCCGCCAGGCTGGTGCAGGAACGGAAGGCATCGTCCCCGATGCGGGTGACCGGTTTGCCCTCGATGGTCTCAGGAATAACCAGTGCGCCGGAGGCGGCAGTGTCGCAATCGGTGATGGTGACGGTGGCGCCGCTGGTGTCATAAGTCAGGTCGTTAATGTCCGCAGCGTGGAGCGGTAATGCGGCACAAATGAGGAACAAGAATGCGAGAATCGTTTTCGCTTTTCATGTCGCATGAATTGTTACCTCTGCAGTCGCCCTTGTCAAGGGTAGAGGTAGGGTGATAGGAGGCCTAACCAATGTTTTGATAGCTGGCGTTCGAGAACACGAACCCGCTCGCATCAACTACAGAGGAAGAATTGGTAAATGCAGGAGACGGGGAAAGAGTCGCGAAGAGAAACAAAGTAAAAATAGAATCGTTACTTTTCATGCCAGGCTGCTTGAGGTACATTCGCCCTCGACCGTGATCCTGGTTTTCTGCAATATTGATCCTACAGGAAGCTCCCGGCTACGATGATGTCTAGTGGATGGGGGCGACCCCTATCCACGGGGAGCTTACGACTCGGTCCAACATGGGAAGGCGGCCTGTCATTTCAAGTCTGAAGAAATTGTTCGTATTCTTTACCTTAGGTTTCCTGTTCGCAGCCAGTAGTGGGGTGCGGGCACAGAATCCGGCCGGGAGTCAGGAAGAGGAAGTGCGGGAAAACCCGCCGCTGTTGAGCAATCGACCGCCGGTGGAGATCTTGCCGTTTCCTCCATCGCCAACGGACAAACCGACCTTCGCGGACCCGCAGGGCCGGCTCGAGGTCATTATTGACGCCGAGCACGGCTACCTGAAATCCCTGCGCTTCCCGGGTCTTTTCGCCGGCGCCTCCGCCCACAGCATCGACCGGTATATCATCCTCGACGGGCTGGGCAGTTCGGAGCTGGATGATGAAGTGATTAACATCCAGCGGCTGAACGATGCCGCGGTTCCCCATGTCATTGTGGATTGCCTGAACCGGACATTGGCCATCGCCATCCGGAAGATTTATCAGTTCGATCCGGCGCATGATGAGGTCATCAAGACCGTCGAGATTGAATCGACGGCCGAGAAGCTCATGACGGTGGTGTCCGTCTCGGTTCTATCCGAAGCGACTCGCAAAGGCGGTTACTACTATCAATACCTGACCCATACTCATGGGCGTCTCCTGGCATTTCCTACTTCATCCATCGGTGACGCCTACTTCCCGAACCGGCGCAATTTTCAGAGCAGCGTTATGACGGTCACCAGGCCGGACATCGATTTTACCTACGGGGAAGTCCCTCTTTTCACAAACGGCGTGGGCGAGTATCCGGCCGTGCAATCGGACGGCTACCTGCCCGTCACCGCGAATGTCGAGACGCTGATGACGAAGGACGGCTGGCAGTTGCCGCGGGGTAACTGGTTGCAGGTGGGCCCCGGCCGCGGCGCCCAGCGGGTGAGCTGGCTCTACAGTGCAACCCGCGGCACCCATCTGATGTGGCACGCCAACTACCACAAGCGTTACTTTTTTCCCGCCTTCGCACCGGAACGACCCCTGGCCCGGGCCATCGATGTGGCCTGCGATGTGGGCCACCTGTACCAGAGCAAAACGGGTATCTACCGCGATGGCACACTCAAACTCACGGACGGGAAAACCCTTGCACACTTCGAGGAGGTCAACAAAATGCTCGAAGGCCTCGGCCCTCGTGCGTGGGGTGCCTGCCTTCTTTCTGAGACGACATATACCATGGGGGACTATCTCAGCGACAACTTCTATTTCTCCGCGAAGTATCCCCCGCGTGGAGAGGACGTGGAGCCTATCAGCACGAAGGAATACCTGAAGTATATAAGGAGCCTGCAGGATAGGCTGCCCCGGTTCCATTTCTGCAACTACGAGCGGAGCGGGTACTACGGACGTACCGAGACGGTCAAAAATCATCCTGAATTGGTTTTCCAATGGGACGGGCCACACTCCAACTGGAGTGACACGGAGAAGATCGGGCACCCCTGGAGGGCGCCATTTTTCGAATTGATGACGGGGAAATATCTCGAGATGCAGCAGGAAGGTCTCTCGCTGTACGTGGACCATGGTCTTTCCGCAGCGGACGCGGGAGTGCGACCCGACGGCACGATGGTTTTCGACAGCTACGAGGCGGGCCAGAAGGCGATGAAGAAGATGGCCCGGGCCATGCGGGATGCCGGGGGCATGTTTTGGGTCAATCAACCATCCGGTACCTGGGCGGACTTTGGCTACATCGAGCTGAGCGGTTGGGACAGCGATACTCGCGAGGACTGGCGTCTGGTCGGCGACAAGCTGCAGATCTACAAGATGCTTGAGTTCCGGCCCAATACGATTATTCCCCTGTACCCCAAATGCATTGAATATATCCACCAGTGCCTTGCGTATAACTTCCTTCCCAACTGTCCTGTGCCGTCCCCGCGGGGCCGATTTGAGGCCCACGCCCCCCCGGGGAGGTCCAATCAGTCGCAGGTGATGACGAAGGAATTGGTGCGTCTTCGGTGGTATCTTCGGGAGGCGAAAATGGCGCCCGTCCCGTTGCGCCCCGTCGCGTGGGAAGAACCGGGCAGCCCCCTGGAGACCACGGTGATGACGCTGCCGGGGACCGTTTACCTGGCGGCGATCAACCATATTGACGAAGACCATACTGCGGACCTTTCAGTAGACCTGGGCCCGTTGATGGGGCAAAGGCCGTATGCGCTGTGGCGGGCGGATGTGATCCAAGGACCCTGGGTTGGAATCAACTGTCCCCCGGGATGGCGGCCGTCCACCTGGTGGAGAAAGACCATGAAGGACCAGGGGATTGAGGTCGAACCCGGGGCGGAGACACCTAAGGAGTACGACTGGAAGGACGAACCCGCTGAAGTGACCTACGGGCCCGCGGCCAATGCACGATGGGACGGGTTGCGCCTGACGCTTGCCGACGTGGAAATTCCGAGAATGCAGTCCACGTACTTTTTCCTTTCCACCGTACCCGTCGTGGTTCGATCCGTGGAAGGAAAAGATGTGCCCTGGCCGGTCAGCAGCCAGCCACACATCCACATCAAATCACACCCGGATGGCACCCTGCTCGTCGATAACGAGTACACCGGCGTCGTACTGGCAGTGCACCCCGATTGGCTGGCAAAGGATGCGAAGGTCGGCGCGCCGGACGCGAAGACCGGCTGGCCCACGATCGCGGTCCGGCCGGGCACATGGCGGCTGAAACCGGACGGACGGCTGTTGTACGAGAGTCACCTCGGGGATGCGCAGGCACTCGTTGAAGTATCACCGGATGCCGCGCTCCCGCCACTCGTGACCGGGGGCCCCGTCGGTATTGAAAGACTCGGCACCCAAAAGAAGGTCGTTCTGCAAAACGGAGTGGACGGCTACCGGGGTCAGACCAACGAAGAGATGACCACCGGGCAATGGGGCGGCGCCGCGGGCTGCGACTCCCATGGAAGCGTCAACGGTCCGGACGTGATGTTCATCTACGCGGACGGCGCCGCGTCCAGACACGCGCGCGATCTTATCCGATTCGACCTGGAAGGCTGCGTGGCGAACGAAGCAAAAGTGGCCAGGGCGATCCTGGTCATCCACTGCAACGGCGGCATCAACGGCACCAGCATTCTGGCGGGCTACAAAGTGCTCAAGCCCTGGACGGACGGCACGACATGCTGGATGAACTGGGGCAAAGGAGGTGATGAGCCCGGCTACATCGAATCAGCCGCCGTTCTTACAGGATACATCGCTGAGGAGCGCGATTACTATTTCCGCGTGGCGTCTTCCGTTGTCGAGGATTGGCTGGAACGTCCGGAAACGAACCATGGCCTGCTGCTGAAGTCGATCCGCGACAGCAACGGCTTCCATTGGGGGGCCGACGGCGATACCGGCGACGAACCGCCGAAGCTCATCATCGAGTACGACACCCCTTAGATTACGGGCGGATGGATGTAGACCTTGATGTTGTTCTCGCCCGGGGCGGCGGGCTCATCCCGGTAGTAGGTCACATACATCGTGGAACCAGGGACGGCCGGTTTGGCCAGCTCGATTCGGCCTGATTCGCTGTCGTATCCGGTGCCGACGAAGTGACGATCTACCGCATCGACGCCGTCTATGAGCGAAACCTGTGGGACGCAATCGCCAAGATCACCCGCGACATCGGCAACCACACGCTTGGTGCGAATTAGAAGTGATCACGATTTCTGAAGACCGGCCTACACGTCCCGCCAGTCAAATACCTGAAAGAGGCCTTCCGCCTTCCCGTGAAGTAGCGCTTGATAAACGGCTTGTGCGTTCGCTGGGGGATGCAGGGCAATGAGCCCCTCCGATGGAATCCGGCCCTCGGCCAGCCAGCGCAATGCCAGACGGAAGTTATCCAAAATGGAATGCGGCTGGAAATTGGAGGCGTGAAGGGGGAGTTCCCACTCCCACCCGGTGCGCAGTACGGCATACTTGTGGAAAACGACATGTAGAAGTTCATGTGCCGTCAGGTCCGTTCTCTGTTTCCAGGGGACTCCGACGAGGACGACTTCGCCTCCCTTGCGGATTGCCCGGGCTCCATCCAGGACGGCCTGCTCATTCCCCGAGCAGTCGATTGCAAGCGCAACCCGATTTTGTATGCCGCTCATCTCCGATACCAGCGCCGAAACGTTTTCGATGCCGGACCCCTTTGCGATGCGTTGGCGGTTGCTATCCGGTTCCGCGATGTGGACGTCGTATCCCGAATTTCTGAACAGGTGGGCGCAGAGGAATCCGACGGGGCCCGCGCCGGAAATCAGAACGACGTCACCGGGCCGGGCTTTCGTCGTCATCAGGGTGGTCATGGACACGCCCATCAGCCGGGCGAGCACTGCTTCCTGGGGAGCTAATCCGTCAGGAACGAGGACAACGTGTTCGGCTTCGACTTGCTGAATGCTTTGGTGTTGCCCCATGCACAACAACGAAGTCCCGGGGAGGATATCCGTGACTTCCGCGCCCACGTCCTTCGCCCGAAAAACCGCTGAATACCCTGGGATGTTGGGGAAGCTCCCGTCCTTTTTCAGGTAGTTATTGGAAAGTTCGGTCCCCGGGCTGACCAGTGTGGCGAGGGTGTGTCCACGGATCTCACCGGGTCCGAGCGGGCCCGGGGGCTCCACCGGCACCAGGGCGGCCTGTTCCCTGGCGGTGATGGTTATCGCGGTCGCGGTCACAAGTTGATGCCTTCCGAGGCGGCGACTTCGCGAATGTGATCCGCCGCGGCAGTATATTCCTCGGCGGCCGAGAGGTGTTCCAGCATCACGGGAACATCTTGCGGAAGATCGGAAAGTGCCCGCAGGTAGGTGCGATAGTCGAGCTGCCCGTAACCGGGCCGCACTTCATCCAGGTGGACGGTGAGCCGGTCCCCGAGCAGGATGTCCTTGGCATGAGAGGACTTGATGTGCGCGCCGAGCCGCGCCACGAAATCCAAGATAATTCCCGTGTTGTTGAAATAGCGTTGCGGACTGCAAATCAGGTTCACCGGATCAAAATGGACGGCAAAAGATGGGCGGTCAATGGCGCTCAAAAGAGCCAGGTAGCTGTCGACGGAATCCGGGTACATCCATGGCATGGTTTCCAGGGTGTAGAACGTTCGGGTGGGGCGAACGTCGTCAATGATCTCCCGCACCGACTCCACGATCATGTCGAACGTTTCCTCCGTTAGGTCTTCGGCGCAGGGGCCATCCCACTTTTCACCTCGTGATCCCGATATGTTCACGCAACACCCCGCGCCGATTGCCTCGGCCAGGGCGAGCCCTTTTTTGCATGTCTCGAGTGCGGCGGAGCGCTCGGTGCTGTCCGGACTGAGTGGATTGCTCCATGCGCCGGTTTCGGCAATCAGGATGTCGTTTTCCCGCGCGACGGCCATGTAGGCCTCGATAAGGTCAGTCGGCGCATCCCGGCCTACCGGAGAGAACGTGGCCCGATATCCATGAGCCCGCACTGCTTCAACCCATTGATCCGGCGTCTCGGGTTTACCAAAAAGGGGGCCGCCTAGTCTCATCCGGGCTACTTCTCTTCGTCCAGGTTGCCCAGATTTTTATACATGTCCGATAGCTGGTTCTGGATGCTGTCTCCCGTTTCACCTTCCACCGCGTTGAGCATCGTGCTCATGCCATAGTCGTACGTGAAGGTCGTGCCGCCGGCGGTGATGGTATCCCCTTCGTCAAGCTTGTGCTCCTGTACGCGCTTCCCGTTCACAAAGGTCCCGTTGCTACTGCCTCGGTCCCGAACCACATGTGCTCCGTCTGCGTGTTCAATGGCGAAGTGGACGCGGGACATTTGTTTGTCCTCGATCTGAGCCTCCACATCGTCGCCACGACCAAACACGATCGGTTTAAATGCAAGCTGCCAGCTTTTTACGATTGTGCCTGCCTGGTTCTTTTGCTTGAGATAGGGCATCTCTTCCTCCGCTCTGGGTTTGTAGAATTTTTACTCTCTCCTGGTTCAAATCAAGGAGCCGTTTTTTCTACCCGATCCGCTCCCGGGAGCACAAGACCGGATTACAACCATTCCACGGAAAACCCTCCGTCAACCATCACTACCTGTCCGGTGGAGTAGGGGAGTTCTCCGCGTGCCAGCACCGCAACAGCCCGCCCCACATCTGCCGGCGTACCCCAGCGCGGCTGCAAAAGAAGGCCTTCCGCAATCAAGTCGTCGTACTTTTCTTTGACGCCCGCGGTCATGTCGGTCGCCGTAACCCCCGGGCGAACCTCGTAGACCGGGATCCCGAACTCCGCCAGCCGAACCGCCCACAATTTGGACGCCATCGTCAACCCGGCCTTCGAAATACAGTACTCGCCTCTGTTCGGCGATGCCGCCGTCGATGAAATGGATGTGACATTGATGATGCAGCCCTGAAACTCGCCGGCGCCGCTTTTCTGCTCAATCATCCAGTTTGCAACACGTTGAGTCAGGAAATAGGGCCCCTGCAAATTGACTTTCATCACCCATTCGTAGCTTTCTTCCGTTGCCTCCAGAATGTCTTTGCGATCCCGCGGCGCGACGCCCGCGTTGTTGACGAGAAGGTCAAGTTGTCCGAATGCATCGCGCACCGAGTCGACCAGTGCGTCCCGTTCGGAGGGCAGGCTGATGTCGGCTTTACAATAGTGTATGCGCCTGCCGCTCTCTTCCAGCCGCGCGATCGTATCTCGAACCTGCGAGGCGTCACGGACTCCACAGAAGGCAATGTCATATCCCTCGTCCACGAGGCGGTCACAAATGCCGAGGCCGATCCCACGGCCCCCGCCGGTAACCAACGCGACTTTTGAGTTCGATGTCATTTTCGGTTATTCGCTTTTATTAAGGGTAATGCGGGATGCGAGTCGTGGTTCAACCCTGCGGAAATGGCTCTGTCATGCTTGTGCGTCGCCGATCGGAAGTCTAGGCGACTTCTGCTACTTTACCGATTTACAACAATACGTACATTCGTCTCTGTTCTCTTCGTTTCCTTCTGTTCAAAATCCCCAATCCCCAATCCCCAAATCCCGAACCCCGAATCACGCCAGCTCCGGCACATCCAGCCATCGTCGTTCAGCGGACGATTGCATGCCCAACTCTGCGAGTTGGACCCCTTTCGCTCCCTCTTTGAGACTCCAGGGGAACGGTTCGTCGAGAACGACGTGCCTCAGAAACAGTTCCCACTGGGCCTTGAATGCGTTTTCAGCGGGCTCCTGCTCAGGCACTTTAGACCAGCCATCGAAGAATGCAACGGGTTGATCTATGTCCGGGTTCCACACTGGCCGAGGCGTGTTTCCGTAGTGCTGTGTCCAGCATTCACGGAGTCCCGCAACCGCGGATCCTTTCGTGCCATCGACGTGCACGGTGAGCAGGTCATCGCGCCGTACCCGCGTACACCAGGAGGAATTGAATTGGGCCACGATTCCCCCGTCCAGCTCGAACGTTGCATACGCCGCGTCGTCCGCAGTGCATGGGTAGGGCTTCCCCTCTTCGTCGACTCGCTCCGGGATGTGAGTTTCGACCCTGCATGACAGCGATTGAATTTTTCCGAACAGGTTGTCTATGACGTAGCGCCAGTGGCAGAGCATGTCGATTGCGATCCCGCCACCATCTTCCTTCCTGTAGTTCCAGGAGGGTCGTTGCGCGGGAATCGTCTGCCCTTCAAATACCCAGTATCCGAATTCTCCGCGTACTGCGAAGATGCGGCCAAAGAAATTATTTTCCATCAGTCGCCGCAACTTGACGAGGCCGGGCAACCACAACTTGTCCTGCACGACGCCATGTTTCACGCCGGCCTTATCGCAGACCCGGGCAAGCTCCAGGGCCTCCGCGGTGGTGACCGCCGTCGGTTTTTCGCAGTAAATATGCTTTCCGGCGGCCACGGCGGACTGGACGGCCTCCACGCGGCGCAGAGTCGTTTGTGCGTCGAAATAGATGGAGTACGCGGGATCCCGGAGAACGGTATCGAGATCGGTGGTGAATTTGCTGAAACCGGACATCTCACTCAGTTTCTTCAGTTTCGTTTCATTCCTGCCGACCAGCACGGGCTCGGGAATAATTCTCTCGGTCGGACTGACCTGAACGCCGCCTTGCCGGACGATCTCGACCATTGATCGCATGAGGTGTTGATTCGTCCCCATGCGTCCGGTGACGCCGTTCATGATTACGCCGACGGTATGAGTTTTCGATGTCATCGATCCTCCGGTTTCTTTGTGCACTGCTCGCATGCGCCTACCGGGAGCGGGGGAACATCGATGCCTGCTTTGGGTAGTGTGCCCGCCAGTTCCTGTTTCCAGTGGTCGACGTCGCCGGCCGGTCCGTAACAGTACAGCATAACCAGGGGACCGTCCCCCGTGTTGGTGAGTTGGTGGAATACTCCCGGCGGAATCCACACCGCCTGGCCCGCAGACACCGTTTGCCGCTCGTCCCCGAGGCACATTTCTCCGGTACCCGACACGACAAAATAGATTTCTTCCTGCTCCTGGTTATGCCAGGGAACCTGCCCGCCGTTTGGCTCGAGGGTCACATATCCCAAGGCAAAACTTTTCGCCTGGATAGGAGACGCCCCGCCTACGAGATTCTGGGTGCGCCGCCGGGCAGGGTAGGTTCGGCCTTCAATTCGGTCCAAGTCTGCAACGATCATCTTTTCTCCTCTTTACCGTGGCACGGGTCTCCGACCCGTGTAGCGAAGCCCCAGGCGCAGAGCCACCGCCGTAGCACACCTTCCCACCACTCAATCTTAAGCCCGTCTGCTCTACTTTCGTTACCGCCCGGAATCCGTTGGGCTTGTTTGATTTTGGCTCCACAAAATTAGGAGGGTTTAGCCGGCGCGGAATGTCGAATATCGAATTCTAAATTTCCAATGTCGAAGGTGGAGTTTCTCTTTCCTTGAACATCCGAATTTGGATATTTGACAGTGCTACGCAAGAATTCGGCCGCTCGGGCAGATCCTCGCGCGATGCTGCGCCGGCCTTCGTGCCCGGCCCTCGCTCTTGCCCCTGTCCCGAGGCTCCGCTACACGGGTCGGATACCCGTGCTACGGGGCTCGGCGCTGGGCTTTCTCGTATTCGAGTCTTCACGAAAGGCATCCAAAAAAAGTCAGGTAGGGTTTCTTCTCCGCCATGCGCTGCACGTGCACGGCCGCCTCCCGCATGTGGTAGTCGCCCCACATGCTGGACTCGCCGCACGGAATGGTACGGCCGGTCGGCACGTGATCCCATCCGTTGGGCTTGTGATATATCGAATGCAGCACCAATCCCTGGTGCTCCGGGTCTTCGCTCAGGTAGGGTTCGCGTAGGAGCCTCTCGAATACCGTCAATCCTGCCTGCAGATACCTGGTGCCGTCCTCATCCTCTCCTTGCGTTCGCAAGTAATGGCCAAGTCGCATGAGGCCCTGGCATCCGATCGCCGCGGCAGAGCTGTCGAGCGGCTCGTGGCCGTTAAAAGGGTCCGCCTCCCGTGACGTGAAGTCGCCCAGGTGATGCAGATTGGGGGCGCCGGTGTCCCAGAACGGTATGCCGTCCGACGAGGTGCGATGAATGTAGAAGTCGCAGGTTGCCCGCGCCGCGCGGAGCAGGAGAGACAGGAGTTCTTCCTTGCCGCCCATCGGTTTCAGTTCGTCCGTCTCCCGATCCGCGATGAATTCGAGCTGTTCGGAGAATCCCAGCATCGCCCACGCGAGACCCCGCGTCCAGGTTGTATATCCTGAGTATCCCTGTTGTGAATTCGGGCATCGGAACGCGCCGTCATTCGTATTGAAGACCGACTCGTGCGCCGTGCGTCCCACCTCGTCGTATA
>CAUZEO010000118.1:0-13844 GCA_963578625.1 Kiritimatiellia bacterium
GTGACCATCCTCTCGACTGGAGGAACGGCCTGGGCTTTGCGCGAAGCAGACATCCCGGTGACCGACATTTCCGCGTTCACTGGATTTCCCGAAATGCTCGACGGCCGGGTCAAGACCCTGCACCCGAAAGTACACGCCGGTCTGTTACATCTCCGGGATGATCCGAAGCACGTTGCAACGATGCGGGAACACTCGCTTGAACCTATCGATTTGGTTTGCGTCAATCTCTATCCATTCGAGCAGACCGTCGCCAGGGACGAAGTAACCTTTGAAGAAGCGATCGAAAACATCGATATCGGCGGGCCGACCATGCTGCGTGCCGCGGCGAAGAACATGAAATTCGTGACCGTGGTCACGGATCCTTCTGATTATGATGCAATTCTCGAAGAAATGGATGCCAACGACGGCAATACGGCTGAATCAACGCGTCGCACCCTCGCTTTGAAAGCGTTCGCCCGAATGGCCGGCTATAATGCGTCCATTGCTTCCTACCTAGCTGATTTAGAAAAAGGAGGGCCCAGCCCGTTCGTAATGGCCTACCCGAACGGTGAAACGCTGCGATACGGCGAAAACCCGCACCAGGGCGGGACCTTGTATCGTGATCCCAGCTCCTCGGAGCCGTGCATCGCGCATTGCGAAGTCCTACACGGGAAGGCCATGTCATATAATAATTACATGGATGGGGACGCGGCGCTGGAAGCAGCAAAAGAGTTGAGCGGCGAAGCCGGGGTTGCCATTATCAAACATACCAATCCCTGCGGATACGCAACTGGAGAGATCCTGGCGGATGCGTTTGATGCTGCCTGGGCCGGCGATCCGGTGTCTTCCTACGGCAGCGTGATCGCGGTAACGCAGCCGGTTGATCTGGATACGGCGAAGAAATTGAAAAACCGTTTTATTGAGGTCCTCATCGCACCGGAATTCGAGGAGGATGCCCTCGATTTCCTGACAAAGAAGAGTAAACAAATTCGTTTGCTCAAGACCCACGTACCCTGCGCGACCGCGAGTTCGGGAACGGCTGTGCGTCAAGTAAACGGCGGCTTGCTGGTGCAGGACCGTGATGTAGAGCTGGCGGCAGAGCGGAAAAGCCCCACGAAGATCCCATTTCCGGAAGCAAAGACAGAGCTGGCGGAATTCGGGATGAAGGCCTGCAAACACGTGAAATCCAATGCCATCGTGCTGGTACGGGAGCACGCACCAGGAACGTACCACGTGATCGGTATGGGGGCCGGTCAACCGAACCGCGTGGATTCCGTGCGCAAGCTTGCGCTGACCAAAGCGCGTGAAAACATCAAAGCGCTGGGACTGCCCGAAGCGGAAGTATTCGCGGAGTCAGTACTTGTTTCTGACGCGTTTTTTCCGTTCCCCGATAACATCCATAACGCGGCCGAGGCCGGGATTCGTTATGTCGTGGAACCGGGCGGATCGTTGCGTGATGACGAAGTCATCGCGGCGGCGGACGAACATGAGATAGCCCTTCTGTTTACGGGAATGCGGCACTTCCGCCATTGACCGCGATGGCTCACCGGATCGAAATTGCATTGAAGCGGGGAATACGGGATGCGCGGGGACAAAGCGCCGTGTCCACCGCCAAAAGTTTTCTCCGGCTGCCTGTTCGTTCCTGCGAAACGCGCGACATTTACAAGCTGGATGTTCGTCTCAATCAAAAACAGAAGACCGCGATCCGAAAAGCGTTTACCGATCCGGTCATCGCGGTTTCGTCTGAAGGCCGTCACCGTCCGCCGGCGAAATTTGACTGGTTGGTGGAGGTCGGATTCAAGCACGGCGTCACCGACAACGTGGGCCGGACCGCTCGTGTTGTCGTAGAGGATCTCCTCCGGCGTACACTGGACGCCGACGAGGAGGTATTCACATCGCGCCAATACTTCTGGCGAGGCGAGACCCTGACACGCGAGCAAGTAATGACGCTGGCACGCGACCAACTCGCAAATTCATTGATTCATTCTATTGAAGTATTCGACCCGACGTCGTGGGCTGCGCATCCTATAGATGAATCTGTTCCGCGACTCACCGAAATCTCTCCCGTCGAAGTAAAGACCTACGATTTGAGCGGACCGGATGACGAGCTGATGAAGATCAGCCGGGACGGCATTCTTTCATTAAGCCTGCTGGAAATGCATGCGATTCGTGATCACTTTACGGATCCCGAAATCTCTCGTCGCCGCGCGGAAGGCAGTCTGCCCTGCGAACCAACGGACGTGGAGATGGAATGCATTGCCCAAACATGGTCGGAGCACTGCAAACACAAAATTTTTGCCGGGGTCGTTCATTATTCGGATGCGGACGGCAATCAGAGAACTATCGATTCGCTTTTCAATACCTATATTCGCGGCGCCACGACAAAAATAGGGGAAGAAATCGACTGGCTTGTTTCCGTGTTTACAGACAACGCAGGCGTGATTCGTTTTTCGGACCGGTACAATCTGGTCTTTAAGGTGGAAACGCACAACAGCCCCTCCGCCCTGGATCCGTACGGCGGGGCGATCACGGGGATCGTAGGGTGCAACCGGGATCCTATGGGCACGGGAATCGGATCAGAACTGCTGTACAACACCTGGGGGTATTGCCTCGGATCTCCGTTTTACGATGGGGATCTGCCGGAAGGACTTTTCCATCCGCGCAGAATACGCGACGGGGTGCATCTCGGCGTGATTGACGGGGGAAATCAAAGCGGGATCCCCTGGGCCCGGGGATTCGAGCGCTTTGATGAACGTTTCATTGGAAAGCCCCTGGTCTTCTGTGGGACGGTGGGGAGAATTCCGGTTTCGATTTACGGGAAGCCCACCGAAGAAAAAGAAATCCTGCCGGGAGACGCCGTGGTCATGGTCGGAGGCAGAATAGGCAAGGACGGAATTCACGGCGCAACATTCTCGTCCGAGGAGCTTCGCGCCGAGTCTCCGGCCCAGGCCGTACAAATCGGCGACCCGATCACGCAGCGAAAGATGTACGAGTTTCTGCTGGAAGCCCGCGACGCGGGGCTGTACCGCACGTTGACGGACAACGGGGCGGGAGGACTCAGCAGTTCGGTCGGTGAAATGGCTAAGCTTTCAGGCGGCGCAGAGTTGGACCTCGCGCTCGCGCCCCTGAAATATGAAGGGCTGCAACCGTGGGAAATCTTTTTATCAGAAGCGCAGGAGCGCATGTCGCTGGCGGTCCCGCAGGAGTGCGTCAACCAACTGCTTGCGCTGGCTGACAGGCGCGAGGTTGATGCGACGGTCATTGGCGCCTTTCGATCCGAACCTGAACTTGTGCTTCGGTATGGGGAAAAAATTGTAGGCCGTTTGGACATGGATTTTCTGCACGAGGGGTGTCCCACCATGGAATTATCGGCGCGCTGGACGGAGCCGGAGTTTCCCGCGCCCCGGCCCCTTCGTGCAGGTTCCCGGAACCAACAGCTCAAGGATATCCTCGGTTCGCTTAACGTTTGCTCCAAGGAATATAAATCGAGGATGTACGATGGCGAAGTGAAGGGACTGAGTATTCTCAAGCCCTTCACGGGAGTGCACCGTGACATTCCGGGAGACGCGTCCATCCTGCTTGCAGAACTCGATTCGCGCCAAGGGGTTGTCATCTCTGAAGGAATCAATCCTTTTTACTCCGACCTCGATACGTATCACATGATGGCCGGCGTCATCGACGAAGCAGTCCGTCGTATTATCAGCGTAGGCGGCCGATGCGATCGAATCGCCGGCCTCGACAATTTTTGCTGGCCCGATCCGGTCCCATCGGAAAGCAATCCGGACGGGGCGTACAAGATGGCTCAACTCGTGCGCGCTCTCGAAGCGTTATACGACGTAACCACCGCGTACCGCGTGCCCTGTATCTCCGGCAAGGACAGCATGAAAAACGATTCCGTGCGCGGTGGCAGAAAAATTTCGATTCCGCCCACCGTTCTCTTCTCCGCGGTGGGCATCATTGATGACATCGCGAGCGCGGTAACGCTTTCGTTCAAGCAACCCGGGGATCCGGTTTACATGGTCGGGGTGACGAAAGATGAATTGGGTGCGTCTGAATTTTTCAGGCTGCTTGCGGATCGTCAGCGTACGCCGGGCGCCACCGGAGGAACCGTGCCGGCGGTGGAGCCTTCGACAGCGCTCGCCACCTACCGCGCCATGAATCAAGCGACTGCCACCGGGCTCCTGCGGTCATCCCACACGCCGACGCTCGGCGGACTGGCGGCGGCCCTGGCATTCTGCTCAATGGCCGGCGACCGCGGCGCGGATATCGAGCTGAAGGGACTACCGGTAGATGCGGTGCTGTCCGATGATGCACGGCTATTTTCCGAATCACACAGCCGCTTCCTCGTAACCTGCGCCCCGAATCGGGAACCGGAGTTGCAGAAATGTTTCGAGGCGTGTGCCACGGCGCGTATCGGAACGGTCATAGAGGAACCGCGCTTGCGAGTCCGCGGTATCCGGGGGCGGTTACTTATTGACGCGCCGCCGGCGACGATGCGCAAAGCCTTCAAGGAGACGCTCCATGGGATCTAAGCCTTCGGTGCTGATCATTACCGGCAATGGATTGAACTGTGAAGCGGAGTCCCAGGCCGCGTGGGAGCGCTCCGGCGCCGTGGTTCGATTGATTCATCTTAACGATTTGCTCGCGTCGGCCGCGATCCTCCAGGACCATCAGGCGCTCATGTTCATCGGGGGGTTTTCGTATGGCGATCACATGGGTTCGGGGCTGGTCATGGGGCTGCGAATTCGCAACGCCCTGCGCGCCGAGCTTTCCAGGTTTATCGAATCCGGAGGCCTGATACTCGGCGTTTGTAACGGGTTTCAAGTGATGATTAAGATCGGACTGCTGCCCGGTCTGGATGGCGATTATTTTTCACAGCGCCTTGCGCTCATGCAAAACGATTCAGGCCACTTCCGGAACGATTGGGTTGAGTTGAAGTTCGAATCGAATTCGCCCTGTGTTTTTACCCGCGGTCTGGATGAAATGTCATTGCCCATTCGTCACGGCGAAGGAAAAGTATTTACTCCGGATCGCCGGGTCATTGAGCAGGTTGAAAAGGCCGGGTGCGTGGCGTGTCGTTACACCCACCCGGAAACGGGCGAACCCACGAACCAGTTTCCCTGGAATCCGAACGGTTCCCAGCATGCTATTGCAGGACTGTGTGACCCAAGCGGGCGTGTATTCGGGCTTATGCCTCATCCGGAAGCATATCTCCTTCCCGAGAATCACCCCGCGTGGAGTTTTGACAGGCTAACGGGCGGCTTGCCGCGGGAAAGGCTTGGGCTCCAGCTCTTCAGGAATGCAGTCGACTATATGTGCGCATCCGGATGACGAGCGGGGGAACGCTACTTCATCAACATTCCCATGCTCCGCGGATTTAGCCCCTCTCGCTTTCGATTCATCGGAGAGGTCGTCGGTGTCGGCTCGAATTGGCTTGGCAAACCAAAGGAATCAGAAGAACCAAAGGGTGTCCCGATCGGATCTGTCGAAAATTGAGGAGAACCGCCAAAACGATCCCGGAGCGTGACGCTGAAAAGGCCGGGATTTAAATCCAGCGACCTGCCGGTGATAGATCCCAGTGCCGGGATGTCGTCGAATTCCGAACCGGAGCCCGGATCCGCGGCGGTGGATTCCATACCCACAATTCCTGTTTGAAGTCCACCGGGATAGGTGAGGTTATTTTCCCCGGTCACCCCATTGCGAATCGATTGTATGATGGTCGAAGCACTTCTGAAAGACGGGTTCTCAGCGGATGTGTATTCGTCAGATGTTTGGAAAGAACCGACTCCATTTTCCGCCGTCGAAAGGTCGGGACTCGCTTTGTATAGAATAGACCGAATTGCCTCTTGTGTTCGCCAGAACGGTTTCGTCATGTCGGGCTCGCCGTTACCTTCCGATTCGTCCTGATCGAAAAATGCGAAACTGTAACGGTCCTCGGAAACATCTTGAGGTTCGCTATCGGTAGGGCCGAGCAGAAATCTATCATTCGCCATGGCTTCAACATATGCTTCTTCTTCGGCTTCGCTATGCATGGAATCTGAACCACTGCGGATGAAATCTGAATTCCATTGTTCGCTGTCGGCGTTTTCTTCGTCGACGAATGTTGTCGTTTCAATCACCGATCGATAACCAAATTCAAAATCGGGGGGTCCGTTCTGATTTTCCTCTTCTGATGCTTCGTTTTCTTCTTCCAGCATCTCTTCGAAAAACAATTGTTCGTCTGTCGGGGTCTTGTCTCCATATCGTGAGAACTCCAGTTGTGCGGCGTGATTTTCCCGCATCACTTCTTCCAAGTCGTGCGGCATTAGGGACTGGTCGTCATCCGGTTCATCCTCGCCGCGGGATCTCGCGCGCATGGCCTCCGCGTTTTCCTCCTCGTTAATTCGTTCCATCAGATCCTGACCATAAGGCACGAAGTTTTCATATTCACGGTCTTCGCTGAAATCCGGGCTGGGTGGTAAAATCCAGTTTCTGTTTTCGTCCTCCTCATCGTCCGTATCTCGTCGCGGTTTCTCGGGGGTGTCGGGCAAAAGCCCGGGGTTGATTGGGGACAACGGCACCGAGCTGGAAAAAACCGAAGTCTCGGTTGAAATCTTGAGCGTTGGCGTATTTTTCTTTTTTTTCCTGGTTGAGCCGGTGTAGTTTTCCAGCAAGCGTTCCTCGAGTCGGCGTATGTCCTGTCGGGTGGTGGTTCGGTCCGGCGCCGAGTCTTTATCATCGGCGAGAATCGTAGGTACGATTGAACAAGCGAGTATAGAAACCGCCCAAAATGAAATCAGCGAACGCATTATCAACAGGTTACTTGTTCGGTGTGACAACGTCAATCAACTGCGAAACGTTTCGATCTTCTAAATTCCGATTGTAAGAAGATCCGCGCAGACCGGTACCATAAAGAATAGAGACCGTATTCCGGGCAATGATGCTCAATATTTGTAAAATAGTTCCTGGATTGCGCATTCTGCTCGTAACCATGAGCTTGCTACCGGCTTCCGCTGCTGAACTTCGGCTGGACGGCGATAGAATCTATTTGAAGACGGAGCGCGAGCACCTGGATGCAGTGCTCGGCGAATTCGTAAGGGCCGGGGTCCAGGTCGAAGTCGAGCCAGGCATCGATGCGATCGTGACGGGGACGCTCATGGATGAGCTCATCCAGGAAGGACTGGCGCGCCTGTTCGATGAATTCAACTACATCCTTTTTTGGAAACAGATCAACGGGCCCGTAGGCCCGATGCCGAAACTTAGCGAGATTCATCTGTTTCGGCCCGGCCGGCATCAGAATGTGCAGCCGTTTATTCCGACCGGAGACAATTTCGTCGTCGTGCGACGTTCGGGGATTCCGCCGCATGCAAAGGACGAGCTGCTGCTTGGCCTGAAGCCCGGTACCTCGACGCAACAGTTTCGCGAGATGCTTGCCGCCATGGGGGCGACCGCCGTGGATAGCGTTCCGGCACTAGGCATTTATCAAGTGAGACTGCCTCGCAATTCTGATGTTCCTGCAGTCGTTCAAGCACTCAAGGGAAATCCTTGGGCCGCACTCGCAGAACCTAATCATATCCAGGAAGTAGCAAGTCCGTTTCGGCCGGCCGATTCGCCCGCGGGAGCCGTGCCGGATCTAAGGGCCGTGGGTGAGCCCGGGGAAGGGCTTGCCGCCCTGGCGATTCTCGATTCCGGACTTACGGAGATAGAAGAGCTAGGTGATGCCATTATTGGCTCCTTCGATGCAGTGAATCCTGAGCGTTCCATCGAGGATCCGGTAGGACACGGAACGCAAATGGCTCTCGTTGCGTCGGGAGCGGTGGTGCCCTACGGAATCCCTGCAGGCGCAGCGTCTGAAACCGTCCCGGTGCTTGCCGTGCGCTCCTTCGACGACAATGGCCTCGCCACCAACTTCAGTCTCATCCGCGGCATCGATTACGCGGTTCAAGGTGGCGCACGGGTCATCAGTATGAGTTGGGGAAGCGAAACCTACAGCGACTTCCTGGCCGGAACAGTGCAACTCGCCCAAGATAAAGGATTGATCGTGGTGGCCTCGGCCGGAAACGACCCCATCAATCGGCCTGTCTACCCTGCGGCCTACTCCGGCGTGCTCGCAGTGTCAGCGATGGAACCGGATGGTACTGTCTGGTCCCGTTCCAATTACGGGTCGTTCATCTTTGCCGCAGCTCCCGGAGTCGGAGTTTTTCCAGTGGGCTATAACGGGCCGCCGGGAACCTATGCGGGAACGTCGATCGCCAGCCCGACGGTGGCTCGGGCCCTGACGCTTTATTACGGAGAAAATCCCGATGCCACCGCATCTGAAGCAATTGACGCACTGAAATCCGTGCTGACAGATGCGGGGGAAACAGGGCGGGACGACTATTACGGATACGGCGCGCTGGATGCCGACGCACTACACAGACTTCTGGAACCGCAGCGTTAGTCTTTGTCTCCGGTCGGGCTCCCGGGATAAGCCAGAACCGTCGATTTCCCGTTGGTGAGACGAGGATCTTCCTTTAAGGGAACCACCGTCATGACGTACTTCGGTTGAAAGTAGATTCTGGAGTGTGAATTTGGATCCCACGATGTCCACGCCCTGGGGGTCCCCTCTTCGTCATAGTAGATATGGTCATCCAATTGAACGAATGAGCCGGCCTGGATTTCCGCGAGCATTTCTTTTTCCGTCAGCGCAGAACTGCCGAAATAGCAGTGCGCTTCACTCCCCGCTTCGATCTCAACTCGATACCAGTGCTTCTTCATCTTCTCGAATCTCTATTCTTCTTGCCGGACCCTACACGTTCACCCGGTGCTTTGCAATATTCGGGAGTCGCGTCGAAACGGGATTCTTGCAAAGATCCGCCGTGCATTTTTGGACCCACGGAGCATGTTGCAGATCGAAGATACTATTGCGGCCCAGGCAACCCCGCCGGGCGAAGGCGGGATTGCCGTCATTCGGATCTCCGGACCCGGCACCTATGCCCTCGCTGACCGGGTATTCCGGTGTGAAGGCCCACCTCCTTCCCTGCGTGATCCCTACACCTTTGCCTACGGACGGATTGAAGAGGATGGCGCGGTCATCGACGACTGCCTCATGCTTTTCATGCGTGCCCCGCAAAGCTTCACCGGGGAGGATGTTGTCGAGATTCAGAGTCACGGTGGCGCCCTGCCTGCCCGCCGGATTCTCAGCTGCCTGACCAACGCGGGCGCCAGACCTGCCGACCCCGGAGAGTTCACCCGCCGCGCGTTTCTACACGGGAAAATGGATCTCGTTCAGGCAGAGGCAGTTGGAGATTTGATCCGAGCCCGAAGCGACCGGGCTGCGGTGGCGGCCTACGAACAGCTGGAGGGCCGACTGAGCAGCCGATTCGACGAGATCTATGACCAGGTGCTCCACGTCGCCGCCGAGCTGGAGGCGACCCTTGATTTTCCCGAGGAGGAAGTACCTGAACTCGTGATGGATCAGATCCGCACCCGGCTCTATCAGTGTCGGGACAACATCGCTTCCTTGGTCCACACCTGGCAGGAAGGCCATATCCTGCGTGAAGGGGCGCTGGTTGTTATTTCGGGGCGACCCAACGTTGGAAAATCAACCCTCCTCAATTTGCTCCTGGGTCGGGACCGCGCCATCGTATCCGAGATGCCGGGAACTACGAGGGATACCCTGGAGGAAGGATTCGTTTTCGGCGGCATCCCGGTTCGACTGGTCGATACCGCGGGTCTCCGGACGACAGACTGTTCGGTCGAGATGGAGGGGATTAGAAGAGCGGAGAAGCAGTTGCAACTATCTGATATACAAATAGTTATGATAGATGCATCAATTACTGCGGACGCAGAGAGCATGGAATTCGTTCAATCTCTTGATCCTAAAAAGGCCATCGTCGTTCTCAACAAATGTGACTTGGGCAGACGAATACCTCCGGATCAATTTTCCGGGTATGTGGTACTCGAATCCAGCCTGACCCAGGGAGAGGGTATTGGGCGGATCGAGCAGACGATCGAGAAACGTTTAATGGAAAATTTCGAGCTGTCGGCCCGGCCCCATGCGATGATTTCATCCAGACATCACAGCCTGTTGCGGGAGGCTGCCGAGCGGGTAGACGAAGCCATTGAGAACATAGTCGAGTGCGCGAATTCGGAAGAGGTCATTGCGGCTTCCGCGCTCCGGATGGCTCTGGAGGCCTTGGGCCGGGTCACCGGGAGAGTGTACGAGGAGGAGCTGCTGGACAGCATTTTTTCGAGATTCTGCATTGGAAAGTAGAACCCGGGCTCATCGGAGAGTATGGAAGCGGATCACACAACATTCGAAGTCATCGTCGTCGGCGCCGGGCATGCGGGGTACGAGGCGGCTCTTGCCTCGGCAAGGTTGGGAGCAGCTACGGCCCTGATCACGATTGATGTTGAGGCGATCGGGCGCCTCTCCTGCAATCCATCGGTCGGCGGCATCGCGAAGTCCCACATCGTCTGTGATCTCGACGCGTTAGGGGGTGAAATCGCCCGGAATACGGATCACACCGGCATCCAATTCCGGACGCTGAACACCAAAAAGGGACCGGCGGTTCAGGCTCATCGCGTACAATGTGACAAAGCGGCCTTTCCAAGGCGAATGGCAGAGGTGGTTGGATTCACCGAAAACCTTACCGTAATCGAGTCCACCGCAGCCACGATCCGCGTCCGGAATGGCCGGGTCGCCGGTATTAACACCGAGGATGACCGGGAACTCACTGCCCGGGCAGTGGTCATCGCTACTGGGACTTTTCTGCGAGGATTGATTCATATCGGAGACAAGAATTTCGCGGGTGGCCGAACCGGCGAGAAATCGGCGGAGTCGCTGAGCCGGTCATTCCTCGACCTAGGATTTGAGCTCGGACGACTGAAAACCGGCACCCCTCCACGCCTTCATCGTGACAGCCTTGATTATGACCGGATGGAGCGCCAGCCAGGATTCACGCCACCCCCGTTTCTCTCCTGGGCTGCCAGGCGGGAATGGAGAATGTTCCACGTGGAACATTCGGGTGCGGAGACACCTGAGCAGCCGGAAATGTTCCACGTGGAACATTCTTATTCCGCGCTGCGACCTTGGGTCCCGGGCACGAATCAGATCGACTGCTATCTTACCCACACCAACGCCCGGACCCATGAGATCATCGAGGAAAACCTGGGGCGCAGCGCCATGTACGGGGGGATGATCGAAGGTACCGGAGTTCGGTATTGTCCCTCTATCGAGGACAAGATCGTAAAATTCCCGGATCGTGACGGGCATCACGTTTTCGTAGAGCCCGAAGGGCGGGATTTGATCGAAATCTATCCGAATGGAACTTCTAACAGCCTCCCTGAAGACGTTCAGATCGCCATGATTCGGACCATTTCCGGATTGGAACGCGCCGAGTTTCTTCAACCCGGTTATGCGATTGAATATGATTATTGCGACTCGACTCAACTCCACCACACTCTGGAAACAAGGCAGGTGGAGGGACTTTATCTGGCGGGACAGATTAATGGTACGACCGGTTACGAAGAGGCCGCATGTCAAGGTTTCGTCGCCGGAGTGAATGCGGTGATGAAAATTAGGAACGAACCGCCATTTCTCCTGTCCCGTGACGAGTCGTATATCGGAGTTCTGATCGATGATCTGGTCACCAAGGGAACCGATGAGCCCTATCGCATGTTTACTTCCAGGGCGGAACACCGCCTCCTGCTCCGGCAGGACAACGCTCCCTATCGGATGCTGGCGAATGCCACGCGTCTTGGAATCGCGCCGCCGGAACAGCTGGATGATGTCAAAAAAACTCAAAGCGCCTACGAATCCGAAATTGAGCGACTGCGAAAGACCCATGTCGATGGCATATCTCTGGCGCAACGACTCCGCCGACAGGACGTTACCTACCAAGATTTGCCCAATCCGCCACCGAATCCGCTCTCTGTCGATGCGGTGCGGCAGGTCGAAATCTGGTTGAAATACGAAGGGTATATCGATCGGGAAAATGTGAAGATCCAACAGGCCTCCCGCCTTGAGAAGACACGCATTCCATCCGATTTCGATTACCAGGCCATCAGCGCGTTGAGAAAGGAATCGATGGAAAAGCTGGACCGCGTTCGACCAGCGACCTTGGGTCAAGCATCCCGCATCTCAGGAGTAAATCCGGCAGATATAGCCATTCTTTCAGTGTGGATCAAGCGTAAGGCTGGCACCTCACTCAAAAACAGTTAATTGTAGTAAACCTTTGTTGACCAGCAAGTTACACGCATGATATATCTTGACAACAACGCCACGACCCGTCCCGATCCCGCTGTTGTGGATGCCATGAGTCCCTACCTCCAAGATTTCTACACAAATCCTTCCAGTCCCTATGGGCCGAGCCGCGGAGTTGCGCGGGCCATCTGGGAGTCCCGTTGCGAGGTGGCCGCTTTGCTCCGGGCGGAACCGGATCAAATCGTTTTTATGGGCGGGGGCAGCGAGGCGAACAACACCGCTATGTTTTCGGCCCTCCGGAGCCGGCCGGACCGTAAGCGAATTGTCCTGTCCTCAGTGGAACACGCCTCTGTACTCGTGCCCGCGGCCCATTGGAAACAGGAAGGCTACGAGGTGGTGCAGGTTCCCGTCAATTCGGTCGGCGAACTAGATACGGATGCATGCCTGAGCGCGATCAACCAACAAACGGCCCTGGTCTCGGTGATGCTGGCCAACAACGAAACAGGGATCCTTAATTCGCTTCCTGCGCTGTCCGAGGCTGCCCACGCCGCAGGTGCCCTGATGCACTCTGACGCTGTGCAGGCAATCGGCAAGATCCCGGTCGACGCCTCTGTGTTGCAGGTCGATTTTCTCTCGCTTTCCGCGCACAAACTCCATGGCCCCAAGGGAATGGGAGCGCTTTACATGCAATCCGGGATTTCACCGAATCCCCTTATCATGGGCGGAGAACAGGAACGGGGCCGCCGCGCCGGCACGGAAAACGTGGCAGGGATCATCGGCACGGGGCGCGCTTGCAAGCGGGCAGGAACTGCGTTGCAAACCATGAATGCAGAAGTCCGCGCCCTGCGCGACGATCTTGAGCGCGACATTCAGCGTGTCATCGATCGCACGGAAGTGATCGGATCAGGGAGTCCGCGTCTTCCCAACACATCCAGCATGCTTTTCCAGGATGCGGATGCGGATGCGTTGATCGCCCTCCTTGACATGGACGGGATCTGTTGTTCTTCCGGAAGCGCCTGCGCAGCCGGTTCGTCAGAACCTTCTCATGTCTTGCGCGCGCTCAAACTTCCAGATCTCTTCTTGAAATCCGTGTTGAGATTCAGCCTAAGTCGTTTCACCCAACGAGCAGACCTCGAGGAGTTGGTGCGAGTTCTTCCTGGCCACGTTGAGCGCGTGCGTGCCGCCGGTTCATCGGGCGCGGGCCCGTGTCGTTGACAGCAGGGATTTGTCTGGTAGCATCAGCCGATTTTCGTCCCGAGCCAGTAACGAGGTGGGACACATTCATTCTACAAGGAGGCGGATCTCTATGGCCGCAAGGATTACCAAACGATCCAAGCAGTACGTCTATTTTTACGGTGAGGGAAAGAAGAACACCGAAGGTGACGCCTCAATGAAGGCGATCCTGGGAGGCAAAGGCGCAAACCTTGCGGAGATGGCGAATGCCAACCTGCCGGTGCCGCCCGGGTTTTCGATTTCCACTGAAGCGTGCGCCTACTATTCCGACAACAAGCATACCTACCCATCAGGAATGATGAATCAGGTGAAGGCACAGCTGAAAAAACTCGAACAGTTCATGGGCAAACGATTAGGAGATCCGCGCGACCCGCTGCTGGTTTCGGTGCGATCCGGCTCTGCCATTTCCATGCCCGGCATGATGGACACCGTGCTCAACTTAGGACTGACGGATCGTTCGGTTCTT
>CAUZEO010000119.1:0-13764 GCA_963578625.1 Kiritimatiellia bacterium
CGTGACGCTCCATCTGCTTGAGCATCCATGCCTTCTGAAAGAATGCATCGTCGGGGGTGTCGAATTCGGGCGTGCCTTCAGGATAGGTCCGGATGACTTCGTCGATCGTCGCGACCGCTTCATCGAAAGCGCTTACTCCTGCTTCCGAAAGAGCCTTGAAATATAAAAGGTTCGGGCGAAACCGGGATTTGGGAAAGGCCGTGAGCGCGGCGTCGGCCGCAGCGAGCGACTCTTCGTACCGGTCCAGGTAGTACAGGGCTGTCACCTGCCATCTCGTCGCCTCTTCGATGCCATCGCCTTTCGGATACTCTTCGAGGTTCTTGCTGAACTGGGCCAGCGCTTCATCAAACCTTCCTTCCAGAAGAAAGATCTGGCCGATGCCGATCCCAGCCATTTGTGCAATCACGACGTCATTGCCGAAGACTTCCTGAAGGGCTAAGAACTCTCGGAGCCCATCATCCCCTTTCGCCTGATCAAGATAAGCACTCACGATGAGATACCAGGCCTGCTGCCGCTGCTCTCCCTTGGTAAAATCAACCAGGTGGCGGGCGACCGTGCGCGCCTCATCCTGTCTTCCGAGGGTCATGTACGCCTCGGCGATTTTGAAATAGGCGGCAATGGCCCACCCCGGCGATTCGTCCACCCGGCGATACTCACTTTGGTAACGCCCCAGATGAAGGTCCGCGACCCGGGTGCTGGATCCTTGAGTCATCTGCGCGTGCCGCTCTTCGCGCAGCCGCGCCAGCCGGGACTTCAGCGACTTCAGCAGATACTCCCGCGAAGGGATTTGCTGGTAGAGGTTTATCGCCTCCCGATACGCACCGGCCTCAAACCAGGTTTCCGCGGCCGAAAACATTCCGCTCGCCGCAAGCGCCTGGCTACCGCCTTCCGCGATCACCTTCTCAAACAGGGAACGAGCTTCATCGAGGTACTGCCGGGCCCGTTCCCGGTCGCCGACCCGGGTTCGCTCAACGCCCCGCATCGCGTATACACTGGCGAGTAGAAAGGTAGCCTCCTCGGCAATGGGCGAAAGTTGATGAATGTTGATTACGATATCGAGATCCCTCGCCGCCGCATCGAGATCTCCTTTCAAAAAGTAGGCGGCGCCGCGGCCGTAGAGCGATTCCGGAATGTTGTCTTTGTGCTTGTTGTCCTGCTGAAATTTCGTGTGCATGGAGATGGCTCGATCGATCAGTTTCTCCCTCTCCGGGTCCCCCACCGGCAACGCCTCCGCCAGTCGGGTGGAGACCTCGGCCATCATGAAGCGGGACTGCTGGCGGATCGCCTCGCTCGGGGCGCGATTTCCGGTGAGGCTCTCGAACAGCGGGACTGCATCCTGGTACCTGCCGACCATGTAATACGCCCAGGCAAGATCGAATCGCACGCCAAAGATCCCCTCGAAGGTCTCCCCCTGCTCAACGAGCTTCTCGAAGTACTGTACGGCTTTTTCGAATTGACCTGCGTTCAGGGAATCTTCGCCGAGCTCCGCCAACTCCTCGTTCGTCGCCGCCCATCCGCTCCTGGCCGCCGGCCCGAGAAACGTCAACAGGAGGCACGGCAAAAGGATATACAGCCCTCCAAGTTTACAATGCAGTTTTCTTACCTTCATACACGGACCTGTCTTCCTGATGTTTGACGAGACGTCTACTCAGCCTGTACCTTACCCCGCATGCCAGATCCAGTCTATTGTCTCGAAACGATGCGGCAGGGATCGTTATCGTCCAGGAGCCGTTTTCTCATCGCGGCGATCCTCCTGATTCTGGCGGCGGGACCCTCCGTACAGGCTGTCGACATCCTGCAAACTTCGAGGACGACGTACCGCGGGAAGGTTTTGAAAGCCGATGCGGATACGGTGCTGATTGATCTCGAAACCGGGAATCGGATCGGCGTGCCCCGCGCATCCATCATGCGTTCCCGTGTGGAGCCAAATGCGGAGGTTCTCAAGGGCACGAAGCTCTTTGAGAAAGGCGAAGCCGCGGCAGCCTACGCACAGCTTGCGAAATCGGCTCCCCGTTACTACGGACTGGACGCGGATTGGGCGGTGCGCGGCGCAATCCAGTACGGGCAGGCGGCAATTGAACTCAAAAAGTTTGACGAGGCGGAGAAAATTTTTCGCACCGTAGAAAAACTGAACCCGAAGCACACGCTGATTATGGGCGCCTACCTGGGACGCGCCCAGGTTCGCCTCGCCCAGGAAGAGTACGAATCGGCCTTCAAGGCATTCACAACCCTGGCGCAACGATTTGGAAGCATACTGAAGCCACCTCCGCTACAGATGAGAATAGCGGCCGACCTGCATCTCGGGATGGGAAAAGCGGCGGAAGGCCTCTCCAGGTGGGACGAAGCGCTGGAGGCGTACCTGAAAGTTGTCACCCTCTATCCGGCGGAAGACGTGTACGAGGAGGCGCTCTTTCGAAGTGCGTCGCTACGCGTGAAACTGGGAGAAAACGACACGGCTGCCGCCACGCTGACTGAGTTGATAGAGGATTTTCCGGACAGTGAGTACCGGGCAAATGCAACGAAGCTCCGACGACATCTTGAAAACCGAACAAGCGCCGAGTAAGTAAATGCGGGCGAGGAGAAAAGCGATGACGAGAATGAAATGTACGTTCCTGATTTATGCGGCCCTGGCCGCCGCAATCCTGTTGCCGGATCTGCTCCCGGCCCCACTGCAGCCCCTCGGAGGCGCCACTGCTTTTGCGCAGGAAGTGGAAGAGGCGGCGGCGGGAAAACCCTCGAAGCCCAACCCGGACAAAAATCGAACGTTAATTGACATGGTCCAGGTGGGCGGCCTGATCATGGTCCCGATCGGTCTATGCTCCGTGTGGATGCTGGCGCTCCTGGTTGAGCTGATCTTGAAACTCAGAAATCCCGTAGTCTGCCCACCGGAGTCTACCCAGACACTGCGGGACCATCTGGGCAATGGCGATTTCATGGCGGCCTGGCAGCACAGTTCGGAGAATCCCAGCATGCTTTGCACGGTGATGCAGCGCGCGCTGCGGAAACTGTCGCGTGGCCAGGATGCCGTCGAAATTGAAGCGTCCGAAGCGCTCATGGACGTGAATAACGTCTACAGAACAAAAATCAGCTATCTCAGCGTGGTGGCGGGCGTCGCGCCCATGCTTGGGTTGCTGGGAACCGTCTCCGGCATGATCAAGGCCTTTGACAAGATGGGGCACGAAGGCGCGATCGGGGATCCGGCCAAGCTCGCCGGGGACATCGGGGAGGCGCTGGTAACCACGTTTTCCGGACTGTTGGTGGCCATACCCGCCATGATCGTTTTTTACGTCATGACCAATCGCCTGAAAAAGATCCTCACCTATGTCCAGGAGCAGTTCACCAGTTTGATGGAAGACCTGAACTACAACAAAGTGCCGGCAGATCTTGTTTTGGGAGGTTCCGCGGTAACGACCGCCGGAATCAGCGCCGGCTCCGCAGTTCCGCACGCCAAGCCGAAGGCGTCATCCTCGGAGACCGTTCCCTGCCCGTCCTGTAGCCGGGATGTAAAGGTTGGCTCGAGTGCCTGCGCCTCATGTGGCCAGGAACTGGACTGGAGCTGAGCACATCATGAGCAGCGAACAGAAGAAAAAGAAGAAGATCAACTTCTTCGCGGAAGATACCGAGTTGGACATGCCCATGTCCCAAATGATCGACTGCGTCTTTCTTCTGCTGATTTTTTTCATGTCAGTAAGTACCATCGACGACGCGCGATACAGCAAAAAAGTCGAGCTCCCGGTCGCGGAGAACGCGGCGGCGGAGGAAGACGAATCCAATCGAGCGGTCATCGATCTGGAGTGGAATGAATCCGGGTACAGCGCGGTGATTCGGATGAGCGGTCAGTTCTACTTCGAGCCGGGAGAACTGGTTCCCCTGCTCGAGAAATTCGGGCGGGAGCATCCGGCGGAAGGCCGTGTTGTCATCCGCGCTGACCGGAATGTCCCCTACGAATTCACGCAGGAAATCATGTCCGCGGTAGCGGACTCGAATATTCCCAGTGTTTTGTTTTCGACGCTGGAAACCGAAATCCCAGCGTCCATCCCGACCGGAGGAGGCTGATCCATGCGTGTCAATCTGGACGAAGATCAGAAGCTGGACATTCCAATGGGTCCGATGATCGATTGCGTCTTTCTCCTGCTCCTGTACTTCATGGTCGCGTCGCAGATCCGCATCCAGGAAATCTACCTGGGAATGAACCTGCCGTCCTCCGCGGTGTCAGAACAGAAGAAGGCGCTGCCGGCGGAACTGACAATCGCCATACTCGATTCCGGAAATGTCCTCTGCAACCAACTTCCGGTGGGCGGGACCGACGACCGCAATTTGCAGGACCTCAGAAGCAAACTCTCGAAGGTGATCGACCTTTTCGGTGAAGATCAACCGGTTGTGGTACATCCGCAACCTCAGGTTCGACACCAGCGAATCATTGATGTACTGAACGCTTGCGCCGCAAGCGGCGTGAAAAATTTATCTTTCTTCGCCAACCAGTAAGGTTTTCATCCCATGACAGAGATGCCACCGTGAAGCTCCCTAATGTCGACCGATATCTCGCGCGCCGACCGGAGAACAACCGGGGGATTTGGCGTCTCGTTGGCGCGGTGCTTAGCTCTCGGTTCTTTATGCTGGCTCTGCTCGTCCACCTCCTGTTGTTCCTGCTTTGGGGCGGCAGCGTGATCATGACATATCTTCCGCGCGCGGAGATCTTCGAACCGAACCAGGCCCTTCTCGTCCTGCCGCCCCCAACGCCGCCTCCCCCGCCCACCAAGCAGGTGGAGGCAGAAACGAAAGAAGTACGCGTCACCGTCGAGCCAAAAACCCAGGTCCGGCGGCTCACCGTCGACCGGCCTTCAGATTTCGTTAAAACACCCAGCCCGCGAATCACCCAGCAGCCGCGAATTAAGGACTTCAAAGTCAAAACGGATCTGAGCCGCCAGATCGCCGACGCGAAGCGGGCGCGGTACACCGCGGTGAAAAACTTTCAGGCGGGTTGGGGGGTCAAGGGCCGGGGACGGAACACCAAGGCAAGTTTCACGATCTTCAAAGCGAAGTACCAGGACGGGGACTGGAACTGCAACCCCAACGATGTGCCGAATCTACTGTTCCAAATTCGCAAGTGGTCGAAGGACAGGCTGCAGGCAAACGAGCACACCGAGATTCTGGATGTGGGCACCGAACAACTCTTCGAAATCAAACCGCCGTTCGTCTACCTCACCGGGCACAAGGATTTCACGCTGACGGAGACCGAGGTCAACAACCTCCGGGAGTATCTCATGCTGGGAGGCTGCGTGTGGGCGGACAGCGCGCTGGCGGGCAGAAGATCACGATTCGACGTGGCATTCCGCCGTGAAATGAAGCGGGTCCTGCCGGACCGGGATTTTGAGGAGATTCCGGACGGTCACGAGATGTTCGATACGTTTTTCCCGCAAATCGGTCTGCCCTCCGGAATGAACTTTTACCAGGAGCCGGCGGAGATGATTAACATTGGGGATGAACTTGCCGTCCTCTACACCCTCAACGGGTACGGCCACTTCTGGGAGGCCAAACTGGACGATCACAACGATGTGGACACCCGGTTGGTGAACCTTGGAGGAACCAACTGGGGGCACACCTATGGGCCGCATTGGGCAGGACAATACAGCGGCGTGGTGTTTCGAAATTACGACAACGAACACGTAAAAGATTCCTACCGGTTCGGCGTCAATGTCGTGGTGCATCTGCTGGTTCGGTACCAGGACAAGTTCATAATGGCGAAATAGGATGGGCGGATTTTGTTGAAATCCATGCATTGTTGCAGATGAGCGCATCGGTTCATAAATTACTGCTGGTCGTCGGGCTTGCCGCCGGACTGCGCATTTCTGCGTTTGCCCAGGTTGCGCCGGAAACACCACCCGCCAACCTGCTCGCGGAGGCGAATGGCGAAGAGGTCATCGTCTACGAGAACCTGTGGGACGGCGTCGATTCCAAGAACGATCTGCGGTTTCGCACCGAGTCTCTGCCGGTCCTGCCCGAAGGCGGCGGCACTTCACTGCGACCAACGCCCTTCTCCTGCTCCCCAAATTTCGTGGATATGAACAACGACCAGTTGAAAGACCTGGTGGTCTGCGACGCGATGGGCTTCATCTGGATTTTTCTCAATTCCGGCCAGATTGGTGTCCCGGCGTTCACGACGGGAACCTTTCTCCACACCTTTGCCGGGTACGGGAGCAAGCTGCACGTCACCGATTGGGACGGCGATCATGACCATGATTTTCTGATCGGGACGTTTTTCGGTGACGTTGTTCTATTCGAAAACACGGGAAACAATCTGCAGCACGAATTCGCGAAGAAGATGGGGGTACCGAGGTACGTGGATCCGCGATTTTCGGCGCCGGCAAGCCACCGGCTTCCGCAACTGGAGCTTGGCCGCAACAAGATAACGCTCGGCAACTACATGGCACCGTGGGTCGCGGACTGGAACGACGACGGCAAACCCGATCTACTCCTCGGAGAAGGAACCTATTCGGCAAACAGCGTGCGGCTCCTCGTCAACGCCGGAACCCGGAACAACCCTCGATTCGTGGAGGACAAAGTCTACTTTCTCGCCTACGGCGAAGGCCACGAGCATCTCACTCCCGCGGTGACCGACTACAACGGGGATGGAATCAACGACATGATCATGGGTACCCGGAAGGGTGACTTTCGATTCCACAAAGGCAGGGAAGACAAGAAAAACACCCAATCGGCGATTTCCGCCTATCTCCGAAACACGCCCCCGCCCGCGATCCTGGAATTGGATAACCAGATCAAAATCCCCGGGACCGACTCCCTGTCGACGGGCTTTCCCTGCGACTGGAACGAGGACGGCCTGATCGATCTCCTGTTGGGAGGGACAGACGGCCGGGTTCGGATCGCGCTGAATTCGGGAACGAAAGAGTCCCCGGTTTTTGCCGGAGCGGACACCGTAAAGGGCACGGATGTTGAAAAGGACCGGAACCGGTCCACACACTGGATCGTGCCCGACGGTTTTTCGGTATGGTACAAACTCGGGCCATGGAGCAGCGTCTATTCGGAGATGCGAGCGCAGAACATGTCAAATTGCGCGCATCTTTTAACCTCCGAAAAATCTTTGCCCGGCGCCGGCGGGAAAATCCTTACTCCTGTAGAGGGAAAACGATTCGTTTCCTTTCAATATGTCGACAACTACACGGGCTGGGTCGGGGGAAGCACGGAAGGAGCGCGACGCCTGATTTTCGACAAGGCGTTTACCCTCACCACCGGGGAATCCTACAGTTTCTCATTCTCGAGGTACGGGGGCCGGGGAGGCACGAGGTGGAAGATCCTGGGAGTTGAAAAAGTGCGGGACGCAGACGAGGAATCACCACCCCAGTATGAGTTGATTACCCAGGAGAAAAGCATCGGCACCGCCCCCGCGTGGCGCAACCAAGAGTGGACCTTCCGCTTTTCAGGAGAGAACAAGGGGCAGGACATCCGGTGCTACCTCTTCATTGTCCTTCCGCCGGGCGAATGCAGCCTCGCGCTGGATCAATTCAACCTTCAAAAGCTGTGATCTGTTACGCCGTAGCTTGGGCTTCCAGCCCGAGCGGAGCAAGGGAAGGCCATGAAAAGCGAATGGGGGGAGCACGCTCTACCATTCTCGGCCCACGGTCAGTTCTTGCTCCCGGTCGGCCCTGGAAGGCCACCCTACTCTTGCTTCTTTACGGCCTTTTTCCAGGAGACCGTGGCCTGAAACGGGTGTTTTTCGTGATCGTGAGTGATCTCGATCGACGTGTCGTCACGCTCTATCTGAATCGGACTTGGCGGTTGCAATGCCTTGAATGTGATGACACCCATCTTTTCCCAGACTGTATTTGTCGTAAACTCGAGGTACTGGTCCATGAAATTAATAGTCTGCTGGTCCTTGTCGCGGATGTTCATGGTTCGGCCGTTCGTTGAAACCGGGAGCGCCCTTGTTCGATCATCGCCTATATAGTAATTCCAGGCGTTGCCTCCGGGCTCGGATCGCGTGAGATGAAACTTCTCCGCACTGGTGTCGATGCTGACTTCCGTCGCATCGGGAGGGACGAGCATCAGGGTGAGGAAGAAAACGGTCAGATTAATAAAGTTCACTCTCTACTCCTTCTCTTGGTACCAATTCACAATCTTGATTTCCTTATTTTTGTACCATTTCGCACGATTTGACAAGTCGTGAAACGGGCACCACGTAGCAACGGTAGATCAGGCACTGAATCAACATGGAAAATCCCACGACCGCAATGCCGGTCAGGTAAGGGACCCGGGGCCCCCATTCCGCCCCCAGATACCCCCCAAACACAGCTCCGGACGCCAGGCCGAGGCCGAATGTCGCCTCATGAATTCCACTGGCTCGGCCCTTTTTCCGGTCGTGTGCGCTCGATGTACTATAGTAAAGGCTGGAGAAATAGGTGTACCCCATGAGGATGCTCAGGCCGCAGAGCCCTGCAAACAATCCCCAGCCCGAAACGGCGCGACTGAGTAGGCACAGGCCGCCGATCGCCGACAATTGTGCAATGAGATTCACTGAAAATCGGTGATGCCAGAATGCCAGGCGGTGCATGAGCAGGTAGATCGCGACAACCAGCAAACGCATCAGACTCAAAAAGGCGCCGTGCCGGTCCGCGTGTACCCCCAGAGCAACCGCCAGATCGGGAAATAGATGCATCACCAGCCCCATGCAGTATGCGCTGGCCACATTTGCTGCCCATGCTACCCGCACAAAAGCCGAGGAGAGCAATTGCTTGTTTTCCTCTTCACTATCGAAGCCGGCTACCGTTGCCCGCGCCGGTAGCGCGGAGGCCGGCGTCGCCAGAATCAAAAGCATGGAGATTAGACTCGCTACCGCCGCAATGACGACCGGGGCGACCGGGTCAATGCGGAAAGACAATCCGCCGGCAAGTTGGCCGAAAAGCATCCCGAAATTCCAGGCGAGGCAGAAGAAGAACAGAATCCGCGTTGCATCACGCGTGGGCCGCGCGCCGGACCCGTCGGTGCTGCTGAGCCAGGCAATGATGGCGGGATAGATCAACCCTCCGGCAAGACCGCTCACCCAGTAGGCAGCCACAAAAGCGGGAAAATAGTTCCTGAAATAGATCAGTCCAAACGCACTCACAATGTTCGCGCCTGCGCCGACTAAAACAATGGTGCGGCGTGTCCAGTGATCGGAAAGTCGTCCCCCCAGGACACTGCTGAAGGCGTAGACCACTGAAGTACCGCCCCCGACCCAACCCATGGTCCACAGACCGGCATGCCGCTCCGCAAGATCTCTGCTGACAGCGAAAATCAGCAGCATGAGCGAGAAATCGCAGAGAAAGGTGACCCGGTAGAGTCGGCGCGATAGATTCATGGGCGGTTAGATGACCTATTGAAAAAAGGCAAAGTTTCTGCTACAATGCTGGTATATGGTGAAGTTGAATTCTTGGAGGCATACATCCCGAATGAATCGCATTTTCTTTCCAATTCTAACAGTTTTTCTTCTTTCCGCTGCGAATTCCGGTGCAGACGCTCCACTCTCTGACGGTGTATACGCCGCGTTCGATACAAATATGGGAAGCTTTACCGCCCGGCTCGACTATGCCCAGGCACCCTTGACCGTTGGCAACTTCGTGGGACTCGCCGAAGGGACCAAACCCTGGTTGAATGTCGATACTGGCGTGGTCAGAGCTTCAAAGTATTTCGATGGCCATATCTTCCATCGGGTTATTTCCGGTTTCGTTATTCAGAGCGGCGCACACAACGGCCAGGGAGACGGGGGCCCGGGGTATCGATTTGCTGACGAATTTCACCCCGCCCTGCGTCACAACAAAGGGATGATTCTGTCGATGGCAAATTCGGGGCCTTTTACAAACGGGAGTCAGTTTTTCATTACCCTGGCGGCAACCGCGAACCTGGATGACAAGCACTCCGTATTCGGCGAGGTGATCTGCGGAAAAAACATCGTGTTCGATATTGGAGCGGTGCCAACGGACTCCGGGGATCGTCCGCTGACGAACGTGGTCATCAACGCCGTTGAAATCATGCGGATTGGAACCTTTGCTGACAATTTCGATGCGGATCATCCGGATCTTCCAGATACATCGAGCATACCGGCAACGCTCGATCCGATCGCCAAGGAACTGACGCACACGAATTCGCAATACGCGCGTCACTCGATCGCTTGCACGACAAACCTGCTGGATGACGGATCCTGGGAGCCCATCGAAGACTACATTCACGAAGCCATGGACTCGCTTCACGTGGTCGACTTGTCTTTGCTCACCAACGGACATGCGGAAGCGGAAACTGTATACTACGCCCCCGGCAAGGTGCAGTACACTGAAACGGCGTTCCTGGTACCACAAAGCCTGGTGGCCAAGGAGCTGCTTTTAACGATCGACGTAGGTTTTCCGAGAAACTGGATACGGATCGGATTCTTCGGCGTTGCGACCGGTGCGATCATTACCAGCTTTCCCGTTGCCCCGACCGCGACACTACAGTCTTACACATCGGAGCGGGATGAGCCGTACCTGTTACGCATGGGCGATTTTAGCACAACTCCGAACATTCCCATCTCGGAACTAAACCTCGCGTTTCCCACCGCCACCAGCGGACCGTTCACCGGGTCACTGGCCGGCACCCAGATCCAGGGCACCTTCACAATCACCGACCTGTAGTCCGCATTTATCCGGCGAACGGGATTTCACGGCTCACCACGCATGGACCTGGTAAGTGGCGTTCGTGCGGATCGATCGACCTGCCCGGCCCGGGTGGGTTTGGCTACCCTCAGCCATGACAACGGCGCGCTGACGCAGGCAATACTCATGAAAAATGGCGCGATCGCATCGACGTGACCGAGACGCACGTAGGGTTCCCCGTAGCGTTCCAGCACATCCAGTTTTGCGGATTCGGGGGAACCATGAAGCAGAGCCCCTCCCACTTTGATCTCGGTGCAGGTCATGGGGAATCCGATACGGAGGACTGATGCGCCACGCCTGCGGATGGATCCGCCTTCCGTACACCTCGGGGACGGCGGCAGGTTTGGGGCCAAGCGGAAGAACATGCAAAAAAATGCCCGTGTCAACTACTTCCATGAATTGCACTATTTGCTGCGTTTTTTGAAAATTTAATAGGTAGCGCGACCACCGCTGATATCGAACACGAAACCGGTGCAAAAGCTGCATTCCTTCGACACGATGAAGGCGGAAATGGCCGCCGCCTCCTCCATGGTCCCCGTTCGCTGCATGGGAATCCGCGCCGTCATATAATCGACCATCGCCGGATCGCAGGCGTCCACCATCGGCGTACGGATCACTGCGGGGGCAAGGCCATTCACGGTCACCCCCGATTCCGCGTATTCCTTGCCGACCCCTTTCACCAACCCAATCACTGCAGATTTCGTCGCGGCATATCCACACATACCCGGATTGCCCTCTTTGCCGCCGATTGATGAGTACAAAAGAATTCTACCGTACCCCTGATCGAGCATCGGTTGAATGGCATACTTGGTCATCAGGTAGGACCCGCGCAGGTTTACCTGGTAAATCTCATCGAAGGCTTCCGTGGTGTAATCAAGAATCTTCGTGTTGGTCGGTCCCGCGATGCCCGCGCAGTTGATCATGACGTCGAGTTTTCCGGCCGCATTCAGGACATGTGATACTCCCGACTGCACAGATTCCTCATCGGCGATGTCCACCTCCAAGGCATCTGCAGTGAACCCGCCGCTCCTGATTTCGTCAGCCGCCGCCTTCCCCATATCAACGACCCGCTCGAAGATGAAGACGTTGGCGCCTTCCGACGCGAGTCGGTGCGCAACTACTTTTCCGATACCGCTGCCACCCCCGGTCACTACACAAACCTGATCTGCAAATCGATTCATACCTTGCCTCGCTGGATTTGAATTAGCGGGCAATCCTATCCATCCTGGGCTGATCTTCAATCACAAACTGTAAAATCAGGGCGCCGGTTGGTGCGTTGCGATAGAGGAAGTCAGGTAGCACGGATATCCGATCCGTGCAGCAAAGCCCCAAGCATGGAACCATCGCCGTGGCACGGATATCCGATCCGTGGCTGAACAAGGAGAGCGGAGGAGCTGAGCACGATTGGGCACCGGCTCCCTGCGTGCCCCCTTCGCTTCCTCTTCCCTGGTGCCTACACGGGCCGGAAGCCCATGCCACGCTTCTTTCCTGTGGACTCTCATTCCATTGAATCCCACTATAGCAGACTGAGCCGCGCGAGCACCGCGGCCGATCAGTTATTTGGCCCGGGGATAAAGGAAATGAAACTCTCTACAGGCTCCATGCACGGAGGCAGGCCAACCGTTTTCGGGCGAAACGGGGCAGTCTCCTCCGGACACTATCTCGCCAGCGAAATTGGTATCCATATCCTGCGGTCCGGAGGAAACGCTTTCGATGCCGCGGTGGCGGCGGGCATTGCGCTCCAAGTTCTGAAGCCGCATCAAAATGGATTTGCCGGAGAAAACCCCATGCTCGTATGGCCCGCCGGGGAGAAGAAGGTTTTTGCGGTCAGCGGGCACGGCCCGGCTCCACGCGCGGCAACGATAGAGGCCATGCGGGAACTCGGCGTTACCGCAATTCCCGGCGATGGATTTCTAGGGGCCATCGTCCCCCCGGCATTCGCCACCTACATGTTTCTCTTGAAAAACTTCGGAACCCTGGATGTGGCCGCGGTACTCGAACCCGCAATGGCCGTTGCGGTCGATGGATTCGCAATGGCGGACGACCTGCACCACGCCATCGCCCGGATGGCCCCCCGCTTCCGGTCGCAGTGGCCGGCGAGCGCCGCACTGTTTTTGCCCGACGGAGCACCCCCGGATCCAGGCGCGGTATTCAAGAATCCCGCTCTCGGGTCGACTCTGAAACAACTGATCGATTCCGCGGGAGGAGTAAACCGGGCGGCCGGATGCGACGCAGCAACAGATCTATTCTACCGAGGGGAAATCGCGAGGGACATTCTCGACTTCGCCACCCGGGTACCCTGCCTGGATGCGACGGGCGATGCGCATACCTCCCTGTTGACACTGGAAGATTTCTCGGCATACCAGCCAACCCTGGAGGAACCCGCACGGTATTCATGGAACGGCCTCGAAGTAACCAAGTGCCCGCCCTGGTCCCAGGGACCGGTTCTGCTTCAAGCGCTGAGTCTGCTGAAGAGCTTCGATCTGCAAGCCATGGGACACAATACGGCGAGCTATATTCACACCGTGGCAGAGGCGATGAAACTCGCCTTCGCGGATCGGGAATTCTACTACGGAGATCCGGATCATACCGAATCGCCCATGGAGCGCCTGCTCGACGATTCATACGCCACTCAACGCGCGCGGCTTATCGACCAGGCATCGGCGAGCCTTGAGCTCCGACCCGGAGGATTCGCGCCGCTGACCGAATACGCGGCGGTGGCAGACGTGGATCAAGCGCTCGCTTCGTCCGGGGACACGACAAAACTTGACGTCATCGATGCGGCCGGAAACGCGGTGAGCATCACGACCAGCGGCGGATGGTTGACGTCGAGCCCGGTCATTCCCGGGCTCGGCTTTCCCCTGGGTACCCGCGGTCAGATGTTTTCACTGGAACCGAATCATCCGAACTGCCTCGCACCGGGCAAACGGCCGCGCACGACACTGACGCCCTCGCTCGCGCTGAAAGACGGGACTCCCTACCTCGCCTTCGGCTCACCCGGTGGCGACAGTCAAGACCAGTGGGCGCTTCAGTTCCTCTTGAATCACGAACTCTTCGGAATGAGTCTTCAAGAGTCGATCGATTC
>CAUZEO010000120.1:0-13691 GCA_963578625.1 Kiritimatiellia bacterium
CAGACCGTGGCAGACCTCGTGCTGGATGATGGATTTTTCGAGAGCTACGCTCATGGTAAGATCGCAGTTCCCGGTCTCCAGGAACTGGCTGACGAGATGCGGAAAGAACTCCAAGAGGGTTCGGGTGTCGTCTGGCTAAAGGGTCCACCCGCCTCCGGCTTCACCGAGACCCAGATGAAATTCTTCTTTCTGGCAGTGGGCGAGGCCATGGGAAACACCATTGGAAATTATGGGCGCCTGTATGACGTGAAGGACCATGGAGGCTCCTATAAAAAGGAACGAATCCCGGTCTCTCAAACCCGTGCCACCACCGGGTTCCACACCGACAGCAGTGCGCACAACACCATGCCGGATATCGTAGCCCTGCTGTGTGTCCAACCGGCCCGGACCGGGGGGGAATCGCTCGTGGTCAGCGCGGCCGCCATCCACGAGGAACTCCGCAAAACGAATCCGGAGACCTTGACTCTTTTATACCGTGAGTTCATCCGCGACGTCGTCACGCCAGGACTGGGCAAGACCCGCGAGGCTCTCCTCAATAATCGCTTCCCGGTCTTTTCACAGGGTCTGTATGGACCCGGGGTTTCCTTTCGCTACATGCGCTACTGGATTGAAAAGGGTCACCAGGAAGCCGAACTGGCACTAAGTGATGAAGAGATGGCCGCTCTTGACACCCTCGATATGCTCCTCTCCCTGCCGCGGTTCGCGGCCCAGTTCAGGCTCGAGGCCGGAGACCACGTCTGGGCGAACAACCACGTGGTTGCCCATAATCGTACGGGCTACGAGGAAGATCCCCAGGAGCCACGCCACTTGGTGCGGATGTGGATTTCCACATAAGTGGCAGGTAGCGACAGGAAGGCCTGTTCCTGTTAGAAATGATTCCTCTACAGCGCACTAATAGTGAGGAGGTGGCTCGGGACGGAATCGAACCGCCGACACAGGGATTTTCAATCCCCTGCTCTACCAACTGAGCTCCCGAGCCCCTAGCCAAGAAGCGTGGGCGGGGAAATCGAGAAAATACAGGCGAGCGCCCCGACCCGGGCCATCCCCGAGGGCTCGATCATCTACCGCTCCGGTCTCAACCCAAGGATTCAGCGCAACTTTGAGGTCTTCAGTCCCTGCGACTTCATCGCGAAGATCACCCAACACATCTCCGAGAAGAGCTTCCAGTTTGTCCGGTACTACGGCTGGTACCGCAACAAAATGCGCGACCAGCGCGACAAGCGCGCCGCCGAAGAGGCCAAAGCCGCCGGCAACCCTGTAGAGGTCATCGAGATATCCGAGCACAACCTCCGCCGCCGCAGAGCGGGAACTGATGGAAGCGCTCGAGGATCCATGCGGTTATGTGGGCGTGCTTGCAACCGATGCGTTGGAGCACCTGGATTCTCGAACGGCAAAGAATGCAGTGCGGGAACTGGTCATGGCACAGCGATGGGACCCGTCCCTGACCGACGCGCGGCCGTTTTAGGCTGGAGCTCCGAACAGGTTACGGTTCGTCCGCGCTGTTCCTTTTCGTGGCCAGTCCCCGCTGTGGAGTCGACGATCGGAAGTCTGGCGACTTCCGCTACACGCGGTGTGCTCCGGGATGGACTATTCGTGTGGTATATGTGTAAAGTCTGCCCATGAGACTGTCAGGACCAGCCTGTTTAGCCGCGATGCTGCTGTCGGCCCATGTTGCGCAGGCACAGCAGGGGACCTACGATTGGGCCGACTCGAAGGCGCTGTTCGACGGCGTTGCGTACGCGCACATGGCGCTTGAGCTGGAGAACGCACACGGACTGGTGTGCAAGCATTATGACGGATTTTCTCCCGACAAGCCCCGGAAGCTGAGCCTGCATGTCATGCGCATCGACACAAAGGAGCCGAAGCTGCGCCTTGCCGACACCGGCCGGGCCAATGGCTGGGGGAAAACGATGCCCAACCATGACGGCGAGAATCTCGGGAAATACACGATTCGGACGAAACGCGAAACCACGGTGGATTTCATGCGGCGACACCGGAAGGACTCGCAGGACATGCTCGTCGCGGTCAACGCGCAGCCGTGGAGTCCGTTCGAATCCGGCGTTGCTCATCCGTATGCCGACCGGCTGGGGCTCACCGTATCCGGCGGCCTCCTGGTGTCACCTCCGAACGGAGGACCGTCGCTTGTCGTACGGAAAGACGGGGGCCTTGACATGGTTGCCACCGACGACGATTCCAACTTGTCCGAGATCGAGCTCGCGGTTACCGGATTCTCCTTCTGCCTCGTGGACGGAAAACCGACCCCGCCGGACAAGACTCTGCACCCGCGAACCGGGTACGGCCTGTGCCGGGAGAAACGCTTCCTATATCTTCTAGTGATCGACGGGCGGCAGGACGCGAGCCAGGGCGCTACGGTGCATGAGGTCGGCATGTGGCTCCGACACTACGGGGCGTACACCGGGATCAACATGGACGGCGGCGGATCTACAACAATGGCGCGCTGGAACCCGGCAAAGAAGAAGGTCGAGATCCTCAACCGCCCCAGCGGCGGCGAGCCCCGAAAGGTCGGCGGCAACCTGGCAGTGTACTCAATTTGATTCGTGTCGTAGGGGATGCACCTACCCTTGCGGCTGTAGTAGCCAGGGTCTTTCGTGAGATGCCGATGCTTCCGGCAAGGCCCGTTCAGCCTTGAAATGCTTCCTCTGCGTACCTACTATTTTTGCACATCGAGTATGTTGAACGAAAGATTGAGGGCAATGTGGGTGATACGGGAAAAAGCAAATTGCGATCAGTAATTCTCTTGTTATTTGCGGCTTATGGGGCTTTTGCGTCGGCACCATTTCTTTCAACAAGGTTAACTGAGATCACAAGTGACGGGATAAGTTACTCAAACTCAACACATAACCTTTATGTTGGTTTAGAATATACAACATCATTAACCAGTGGGAATTGGCATGGTACAGAAGCGTCTGGCATTATGTTTTGGGAAACAAACACAACTGGTATTTATGAAATATCATTAAAAGATATTGAATTAAATCCCATGTTTTTCCGTTCGGTAGTCTCTACAAATCCCATAGGAGACTGGACTCCATACACAAATGATATCGTTCAACTCATTTCAACTAATTTTATTGAGCTAGATGAAATTGAAGTTATATCAAAATTCAGATCTGGCCAAGGTCATGATTATCCAGATGATTTTGAATCATGCAGGAGCATGAAGCATTATTTTTATGGATATGAGAGCACCCTGGGATCAAACATAAATATCTATGCACCAATTGATGGAACGGTTTCTGATTTGACTGATGAAGGATCAGGAACCCGCATAATGATCAGATCATTCGATTATCCTGCATATCAAGTTATCATCTTCCATGTAGAGATAGCTCCGGCTATCACAAATGGCGCATCCCTAATCGCAGGTCAATACATCGGCACTGTTCATCATGAAGATGATGACGGAGACGGAGATACAGCAGGCACTGATATTGCTGTTCGCATATCAACGATCTACAATGATGAGCCAAAACATCGAATGGTTTCGTTTTTCGACGTAATTACAGATAATGTATTCAGTAATTACAGTGAAAGAGGAGCTACCGATAGATCTGATTTCATCATAAGCGCATCAGATAGAGACGCGAATCCACTTACTTGTGAAGGGCAAACTTTCACAGGTCCCTCAAATACTGTAGGACATGTTTTCTCCCCTAGTAGCGGTAGAAATTTATGGAATGGCTGGGGTGGTATTACTAATCTCTTTCCTTTGACCTCTCCTTAAACGGGTGTGAGATCCCGTGGTGGTCCTGGATGCGCTCACCCGAGGCGTATCGTTTCTCTCATCGACGACCATGGGGTTACCATCACAGGAGGGGACAAAATCATGAGGGGATCTCCGCGACGTGGAAGTACCTGTCGCGAAGAAAGGATGATCCGTGGGGCTGGTTGGTTCTGGGGACAGCATACCCTGACCAGGGCCGCGTGAGGCGCGCAGTTAAAAGGCCCTGCGACGTTCTGTACGCGTGACATGCGGGCAGTTCGCAGATCGAAGTCAACCCGGGAAATCTGAATGCCTCTATTCGGGAACTCGCTGATGCCGTGGATCGGCGACTGGTCGAGGGCCACAACGCGATCGCCTGGGACATACCTGTACTTCACAGGCTCGGCAACGACGGCGGACTCCTGCCACAGCCCGTATGGGATACCCTTCTATTCTCGTGGTTGATCGCCCCCTGGGAGCCGGTTCACGCGCTGACCGGTTCTGCCCGGGCACACAGAGCCGAAGACGATGCTGTGGCTGCATGTACGCGAACGGCTGAACTTTCTCGCCGGAAGCGGTCTGTCTTCTCTCGGCCCCAAGGTGCCCCCTCCAGTCGGTCCGCGCGCCCCGGACCGACCGGAGGGACTTCGATGTCGCTCTTGCGGTTCCGCCCCCGTTGTGACACCCTCATGCACCATGAAAGTGCTCTTTCAGGCCGGTCTCGACGGGCCTGTGCCCGCGACGCCTGGAAAGCGGTTTCTTATCAATTATAGGAGGTACGGATGGCCGCTGACACCACACTTGTACGTGTGGAAGCCACATCTTTTACCTGGGACGTGAAAGGTCTGGGGTGGACCCGCCGGCTGCACAAGCCGATTTTTGACCCGGATCATACGGATCGGCGGACCGGAGCCGCCATCAAGCTTTGCACACGGGGCGGCAGCACGGGGGAGTATGTGTCGACAGGAAATGCGGGCGCCGTCGCCGACGCGGCGAAGCACCTGCTTGGAACCGATGCCCTTCAACGAGAGCGCATTTACAGCGACCTCCGCATCTACTACGTCCGGGACGACCCCCAGGCCCGCGCATTCGTCGATATCGCACTCTGGGACCTGGCCGGAAAGGTCGCGGGGATGCCGATTTCAAAGATGCTCGGCGGCTACAAGACGCGGCTGCCGGTGTACGCCGCAACGGTGGACGGCGCCGAGAAGGGGTTCCTGTCGCAGATCGATGAGTTTGCAGATTGGGCCGGGCAGGTGCGCGACTACGGGGTGAAAGGATTCAAGATCCATCCTTACCCATGGCCGGACATCGAGTCTCACGTACAGGTCGTCCGGGCCGTCGGAGAACGAGTGGGCGATTCGATGGATCTGATGATGGACCCCTACTGCCACTACCGTACGTTCGCCGATGCCGTGAAAGTAGGCAAAGCGTGTGATGAAATGGGCTATTTCTGGTACGAAGACCCGTACAGCGACGGAGGGGTTACCCCCTTCAGTCATGCGAAGCTCAGAGAGATCATTCGCACGCCACTTCTGATCGGTGAAAAAGTGATGACGCTCCAGGAGCGGATGGCGATGGTTCTCGCGAAGGCGACGGATTTCGTGCGCGGAGACGCTCCCATCGACGGCATTACCGGAACGCTGAAGTTGGCCCACGCGGCGGAATCCGTCGGCGTAGACATCGAACTCCACGGACAGGGGCCCGCGCATCGTCACTTGATGTCGGCCTTCCGAAATACCAATTTCTACGAGATCGCATGGACACATCCCGAAGTGCCCTGCTTCGACCCGCCGGTGTACCTCTGCGGCTACAGCGATGCGTTCCCGGCATGCGTCGGCGAAGATGGTTGCGTTCCTGTTCCGGAACGTCCGGGCCTGGGCGTGACGTACGATTGGGATTATATTGAGAAGTACAACACCGGGAAAGTCGTTTACGATCTGTGAGATCTTGCTGCTCTTTACGCACATCTCGGACTGGACCAACAAACTCGCACGGGTAATTCGGAAAGTACGCCACCGACGAGCTTGCTCGGTGGGGGGCTGCGATGCAGCATGAAATACGATTTGTGTACGGAGGGCAGACGAAGGCGGGGGGCGAAGAGAAGGCCGCCCCGGAACCCTGGGTGCTACACTTCTTCCAGCGCGACGTCGTCAAACCATGCCTGCCCCGATCCTTCCAATTCGAGGTAAAGCCAGCCGAACTCCGTTTTCGGTTGGGCCGTAAAAAGGTCCTCGAAATAGGTCCAGTCGTGATCTCCGGCTGCCGGGCCCGCAATGTGTTGAATGCCTCCGGCCTGCGGACGAAACCCGATCTCGTCGAACCGGAATCGCGCCCCCTTTCCCGTCACGCCCTCGCACAGAATCCATCCGCTGAGCCGGTACTGCTTCCCGCCGTAGAGGTGCGGCGTGGGACCCGCGGAGATTCTTGCCTGCACCAGCTCGTCGTTTCCCTTGCCGCGGAGACGAATGGAGCGAGTGCCCGAGTGCCCCCGCGAGGGGTCCCAGTAAATCTCGTGCTCTGGAGATTGGGAAACAAAGATCCCCGACGCCGCGACCGTCTGGTCATAGGGAATCGGATCTTCAAAGTCGCTGACCCGGCCGTAGTAGAATCCTGGTAGAAGGGGGTTGTATACAATGTGACAATGCATATCATTGTCATCGCGATCCGCTTCATTCAGCACCGGGTTCGGGTGTGAAGGATCGACGCCGTAGCGGACCGGTGAGGACTGACGAATCAGCCCGTCGGCCGCATCCATGGAGAGACTCAAGAGGCGGAAATGGGCCGTCCATCGGTATGGGCCGGTCTTCTGCTCTTTCTGCATGTGATGGACCAGGTGTTCGTCATAAATGTTGCAGCAGGTCGCACAGGCGGTCGGGGGGTTGGTCTGGATGACCTCGACAACCGGATTGGTGTATGGATCCGAGAAATAACCGATGAAGCCGCCGTCGGCCACGCTCCGCTCATCGGGATCGTTCATTCCCGGAGTCATATAGCCGACCGGATTGTGCGCCCACCGGATGATGCGGCCATCGGGGTTGGCCCAGACCGTACAGCGATGACGCTTGCGTTCCGGACGATTGTCGTAGACGCCCCCGGCATAGAAATTCGCATACTCCGTAATATACGGGTCGGGAGACTCGAGTTCCGCCTTCACCTCGGCCACGAAACTGTCCGGCAGCGGATCGTAGTAGAGCCGGACATCGTGATATCCCCGGATGTTTTCGTCGTGTGAATAGGTGTCGTTGATCCGAAACGAAATCTCGCGGCCGCCGGATTCACTGAAGGCCCAATCCATGTTCGGCTTACACTTTGGAAGGTGGTCGTTCGGATCCGCGTTCTTTGTCGGCTTGCCAAGTTCCGGGGGCGTGCGCCAGATTGTGCCGCCTACGGTTCTGAAACCGTCACCGCTGGGATTCACCCACCACTGGAGAATCAGGCGCCCGCCCTGGTAGGAAGGCGCGTGGTATGGGTCGGGGATCTCCGCCGGGCGCGGAGGCGCTTTCCCCGGATGCGGCGCTACCCATTCCAGCGTCGCTTCTTTCTTATCGATCAGCCCGACCCGCGTTCCAGCGTCCGTGACCCAGACGAACCGGTCGTCCGCCGGCTCGAACCGCAGATCGACTTCACGGCCGACCCGGGCCGCCAGACCGCCCTCCGAGACGCCGGCTTGAAGGGACTTTTCAAGGACGGTTGGTTTCACAAGGTGATCTTCCTTTATACGCATCGGATTCACAAGGAAATGGAGCGGCGCTGCGCGAATTCATGTTACGGCAAGTGAAAATGCGAAGCGTTCGCGGCTTGCTGCAATTCGAAGAAGGAGCTATCCATAACGGGTAGAGGTTGAATATGCGACTGTCCCTGATCCAGATGGCCAGCAACGCAAAGGACACGGCAGGCAACGTGGCCAAAGCGTGCGAATTCATTGACCAGGCCGCCCAGGACCGTCCAGACCTGATCATACTTCCGGAGTTCTTCAACACGGGCTATGTATTTATGTATAGGGATTATGACTACTTTTCCCTGGCGGAGCGGGACGACGGTCCAACCATGACCGCGATACAGGACAAAGCTCGTCAACACAAAGCGCACATCGTGGCGACCATCTGGGAGGAGGAATCACCGGGCATCTATTATGATACGGCTATCATGGTGTCGCCCGACGGACACATTCAGGGTAAGTTTCGCAAGATCCATCCTGCTGCGAATCGAGCCTTGGAGAAGATCTACTTCAGATATGGGACCCGGTTTCCCGTATTCCAGGTGGCCGAATTCAAGGTGGGCGCCGTCATTTGCTACGACCTGACCTTTCCGGAATCGGCCCGGTGCGCCGCGCTGAATGGCGCGGAGTTGATCGTGGTGCCGTTTGCCGCTCCCGCCTACTACGATTCGCCCCATGCCACGAGTCTGCCGGCAGAAATCGGGCCCGACGCGGTGGACCAGGAGCACCGCACGGCATGGTGGAAGGCCCTGATGATGACCCGGGCGGCGGAAAACATGGTGTATCTGGCGCCGTGCAATCATGGAGGCAAGGAACTGGACGCCATGATGGGTGGAGGGTCGATGGTCGTGGATCCCGGAGGAAAAACGCTTTCGGCTGTCGAGGGGGACGAAGGGGTGATCTGCGAAGAGCTGGACCTGGAAGTTGTGCGGCAGGCGCGGATTCGCGCGACCAATTTCAGAGACCGCCGCCCGGATCTGTACAAAGTCATGACCACGGAAATGGACGAACTTCATCCACAGTGAGCACCGCAGGAAGCCGCAGACCCGCTCGACGATGAATCGCAACGCGGACGGGCAACGAATGCGTAGCCGTATCGCCACGACCCGCAGGGTCAAAAAACTCAGCCGACCTGCAAATGCCCAATTTTGCTCGACTTACCGAGGCCACCATCTCCCGATTTCAGCCAATCGGCAAGCCCAATTTCAGACCAGATGCTAACCGTGTCCGTGGTAGACTGGGCACGCATGTCGCCTCGTGAATGTTCAGGCCCTCGTTGACGGCATAGTAGCCGCCATAGGGGCGCTGGATCTCGCAGTCCTCGATACGATTGCGATGGGCGCTCGGCCCCGGCGCGGAAATGGCCCGCAGCCACCCCGTGCGCTCAGTCAGGTTCGTCCGTGCGGGAGGCGGGCAGTCGATCAGTCGGCATCGACGCAGCACGCTGTCACATACGTCTTCGCCGAACACAAACGCGGGCGACGGGCAGCCCCGGAAGGTCAATCCCTCGATGATGACGTGACTGGCTCCGTCGAGTTCCCACGTGGTCCCGCTGATCACCGGATCATGGCCTTCGGCGTTGCGGATGACGATCGGCGCATCAGGGGTGCCGCGGTCGGTAAGCCGCACGGGCTGATCATATGTGCCTGAGGCAAGGAAAACGACATCTCCGCCTTTGAGCTGACCGGCCAGGGACGCCACATGGCGCAACGGATCGCCGACCGCGCCGGAGGCGCCGTCGCGGCCGTTGACGCTGTCCACGTGATAGTCCGTTCCCCACGCGACGCGGAGCGAAATGATCAAGTAGGTTACAAGGCCAGTTGGAATCCATTTAGGATTCTTCATTGCTTCATCCTCCTCACTTATTTGTGGAGGGTCTGGAGGGCCTTGGAAAGGGAAAAGTAGTGTGAGGGGGCGGTGAACACATGGGGCATTCGCCAGCGGGAACAACCTGATCTTTAAAAACAGCTGCGTTGGGAATGGAACCAACTACGATCTGGACCGCCATAACACCTTCGGTCCGATTGTGGAAGCTGCAGGTGAACTGGGTACTGCAGATGGTGCCTCGCATCCCTGGGCGAACTTCTCAAGGTAGCCATGGCCCTTATTTCTGAGGGGGAGAGAAGTCGGCTCATATAAGGGGAAACACCTTTTCCCCTTTCCAAGGCCCTCTAGGTCCATCAGAATGCCCATGGAGGATAAAACGATGAAGAACCCTAAGCGTATTCTAACTGGCTTTGTAGCCACACTGTGGATGTTCATGGGAACCGATGTAATGGGACAGGGATCTCTTACCCCTCCCGGTGCGCCGGGTGAGACCATGAAGACCCTCGAGGAGGTCTATGAGCGGACAGACCCCCGCACCCCGATCTCCAGCCTGCCCTACACGATCAGTGAACCCGGCTCCTACTACCTTACCGGGAATCTCAGTTCTACAACGAATGGCATCGTCATCGAGTCCAGCGGCGTCACCGTGGATCTGATGGGCTTCTCCCTCACCGGGGATGAGGGTGGTTTTTATGAGGACGGTATAACTGTGCGTGCGGTGCCGGTGATAGACAAGGTGGTGATCAAGGGAGGAACAATCAGCGGATTCCATGCGGGGTTGCACTGCAGGTTCATGAACAACAGCCGGATCGAGGGATTGGTAGTTTCCGGTAACGTTTGGAATGGCGTTTTCCTTGATGGCGGGCCCGGTGGTCAACCATGCAGTTGGAACACCTTTTCGAATTGTACCATTAACGAAAATGGAGGCACAGGTGTCTGGCTTGATGCGCGTAACGGCGCCCAGTGCAATGGAAATACCTTTTCGGACTGTACCATCAGTGCAAACGGGGATGGCGTAATTCTTTATGGTTACGATAGCGAGTGCTATGGAAATACCTTTTCTGGTTGCACCATCACCGAAAACGAAAACGATGGCTTCTCTTTTTCCGGAAGCAGTAGGAACATCATTTCTGGTTCAACCATCAGTGGAAATACCAAGGTAGGCGTGGATCTCTACAGAGGCAATGGGAACACCATTGCTGATTGCTCCATCAGCAGGAATGGAAGCAGTGGCATCTATCTCAGAGCCTACACAGAAAAACAGTGCGATGGAAACACCATTGTTGATTGCTCCATCAGCAGGAATGGAAGCCATGGCATCTTCCTTTCGGCCAGCTCCGGCCAATGCAATGGGAACAGGATTACAGATTGCACCGTCAGCGGGAATGGAGACAGGGGCGTCTATCTTTATGGCAATAATGGCCCGTGCGATGGGAACACCCTTTCTGGTTGTACCATCAGCGGGAATGAAAGCTACGGCGTCTATCTTCAAGACTCCACCGGCCAGTGCAGTGGGAACACGATTCGAGAAAACACGGTTAGCGGAAACGGTTACACGGGAATCTCTCTCTATAAAGCTGATGGGAACCGAGTTGAAGGGAACACGATTTGGGGCACGACAGGAGAAGGAGACACCTATGGGATTCGAACAGTCAGCACCACGGATAACTTCATCCTGAAAAACACCTGCGCGGGGAATGGAACCAACTACGAACTGGATTCCGATGACACTGCTGGACCCATCGTGAGTGCCTCCGGTTTTCTTTCAGGGACAGATCCCTGGGCGAACTTCTCAAGGTAGCCATAGCCCTTATTTCTGAGGGGGGGGAGAGAAGTCGGTTGTTCTATCATCTGTTAACGATGGAGCATGAGGACTTCCTCCTCTTACTGGAGCGCCTTCCATGCTCTTAGCCGACTGCATCATCGTTTCATCGCGCGAATCCGCTCCGCTCGCCGTTCCAACTTCTTGGCCTCCTCGGTTCGCTCCGTGGCTCTGTAGAGCTCGGTCAGGTTGTTCAGGCTGTTGGCCCCGAACGTGATGCTCGTCAGGCTGCTGCAGTCACGGAAGGCATAATTCCCGATGCTGGTGACACTGTTGGGGAGCGTGATGTTGGCCAGGCTGCTGCAGCCACGAAAGGCAGAACTCCCGATGCTGGTAACGCTGTCGGGAACGGTGACGCTGGCCAGGCTCCTGCAGCCATAGAAGGCAGAATACCCGATGCTGGTGATACTGTTGGGGAGCGTGATGTTGGCCAGGCTGCTGCAGCCACGAAAGACAGAACTCCCGATGCTGGTAACGCTGTCGGGAACGGTGACGCTGGCCAGGCTCCTGCAGCCATAGAAGGCAGAATACCCGATGCTGGTGACGCTCCCGGGGATGGTGACGCTGGCCAGGCTGGTGCAGTCACTGAAGGCATAGTCCCCGATGCTGGTGACGCTCCCAGGGATGGTAATGCTGGGCAGGCTGGTGCAGTAATCGAAGGCATAGTCCCCGATGCTAGTGACGCTCTCTGGAATCTCGTACGCCCCGCTGTTCCCCCCAGGGCAGACAATTAAAATCGTCTTGGCTTTGTTGAATAGCACCCCATCCTCACTGGAATAGGCTATATTTCCCTCCGACACCGCGATACTGGTCAGGCTGGTGCAGTCACTGAAGGCATAGTCCCCGATGCTGGTGACGCTACTGGGGATCGTGATGCTGGTCAGGTTGGTGCAGGTAGCGAAGGCCCCTTGCCCGATGCTGGTGACGCCATCAGGAATCGTGATGCTCGTCAGGCTGGTGCAGCCCCAGAAGGCTTCATACCCGGTGCTGGTGACGCTCCCGGGGATGGTGACGCTGGCCAGGCTGGTGCAGTCACTGAAGGCATAGTCCCCGATGCTGGTGACGCTCTCTGGAATCGCGTACGCCCCGCTTTTCCCCCCAGGGCAGACAATTAAAATCGTCTTGGCTTTGTTGAATAGCACCCCATCCTCACTGGAATAGGCCATATTTCCCTCCGACACCGCGATACTGGCCAGGCTGCTGCAGTCGTAAAAAGCATCATACCCGATGCTGGTGACCGGTTTGCCCTCGATGGTCTCAGGAATAACCAGTGCGCCGGAGGCGGCTGTGTCGCAGTCCGTGATGGTGACGGTGGCGCCGCTGGCGTCATAAGTCAGGTCGTTAATGTCCGCAGCGTAGAGCGGTAATGCGGCACAAATGAGGAACAGGAATGCGAGAATCGTTGTAGCTTTCATGTCGCAATTATTACCTCTGCAGTCGCCCTTGGCAAGGGTAGAGGTAGGGTGACAGGAGACCCCCGAAACCGATACTCAGATGAGTCAGCAGCGTGAGTCTACGGACCTCAACGGATACTGGTTGGTTTTGATCGACCGCCACCCGCCGCACCCGGGAGATGCCTCGCATCGTTGAACGAACTTCTCAAGGTCGCCATAGCCCTCATTGCTGAGGGGGATTCCAGAGGGCGGGAAGCTGATAGGGAGAAGCGCAAGCTTCTTTTACGCTTGGGCTACTGGGGGTAAACCCTTCCTCCTCTGATTCGGATCAGTGTGCGAACCGGTAGAACCGCTTGCCCTCGGGCAGCGTGAGGGTCTGGCTCACCCCGGGTCCGGCGACCGGGGTCCAGGTGATCAGGTCTTCACTCTCCTCGACGGTGAAGTCCAAAACCACCAAACCGTTCTCGGAATCGACACCGAGGAGAACCGAACCGGGACGTCCATCACGAACCTCCTTCAGTGTCGGGCGTTGGGAGAGCAAGGCAATCTCGGTCGCGTTGCTCGAGACGGTGCCCTCCAGCAAGGCAATCTCGGTAGCGTTGCTCACGGCGGTTGCTTCCAGGGCGTCTCGTTCGGCAATGACAACGTCGCGCTCATCCACCAAATCCGCTCGCTCGTCCACCAAAGCCGCTACGATGTTCTGCAGGAACTCGATGGCGGCATCCTTCTGGGCCACGGCGGCCTGCGTAACGAGACTGTAACTGGCGGGATCGCTGGTGACATCACCCTGTCCATCGGTGCGGGCGGTCGATTGAAGATGCTCACGGGAATCATCGGGGAGTTTCAGCCGAATATGCTGGACGTTGGGACGGCGGGCGGAGAAAATAAAACTGCGGTAGGGTAATGAGCGATTTGGCGCGTCTTACCCTAATTGAGGAGTCCGAGGCGGTCCGTCTCAGGCGGTCCGTCTCAGGCGGACCGCCTCGGACTGCGGACGCAGTCGCAGTCGCCGAAACCAGGAAAACACCTATGGCTTCTCTGAAAGTACTCGATCACGCTGTTCTCTACATCAATCCGGAACCCCATCGCGTGAGCGAGTATGTCCTGGCGCCGTTTCTTGTCACGATGCCGGATGACACACTGCTTTGCGTGTGCCGTCACGGCACCGCGCGCGAGAGTTTGGACGGCCTGACCAAACTCCAC
>CAUZEO010000121.1:0-13565 GCA_963578625.1 Kiritimatiellia bacterium
AATATCCATGCGGATATTTACCGTGCCCGGGAATTCCATGTTGTGCTCGTTAAACCCGTAGGGGAGGAGGGGGGTGTTCAACAGCAGATCGGGCCGTCGCAGTGCCGCCTCCGCGCACATGTGAAAGCAGGCGCGGTTGTCCATATCCACCGGCAGGTGATACCCATGCTGCTCAATGGTGGCGACCGGGATTACGATGATCCTACCTGCCTCTGCGGCGGAACGCACCTCCTGCCAGGTCATGTCATCAATCTGGTGCTTGTTCTTCCGCGGCTTTTCCGAGGGTGAAGATTCTTTCATATTGCGGTATTTTTGAACGTTGGTTGCAACCTGTCGAGCGCCATATTTCTGTATCCATTCTTTCTCTTCTCTTGTTCCGACACGGGCAGGATGCCCATGCCACGGCCGTCGCATGGATACCTGCCTTTGGGTCGGCTATCGAGATGGCCGGCCGGTTCGTTACCATGCGCGGTGTCATTCTGAGAATCCCCGGCACTGTTGCTTTATTGGGTATGTGAGACGTTCCGGCCTCAATTCCTCTTACAGATTCCCGGGAACTGGCATGTAGAATGCATTAATAAGGAACTGTTCGTGGTCTCTCGCGAGCATGGCAATCGACCCGGGAAAGGAGATAAGAAATTAAAGAATCGCTAAGGGACTGCGATAATTCGATCTGGTTCTCGATAATGCCTTTCGACTCGGGCCGCGGTCACTTGTCGACTCTTCCGCCGCGAATGTGCAGCAGCCGCGGCACCATCACCACTGGAGCGCCCCCGCGCAGTGACGCGATCCTCCGCTCTGTCCAGTCCAGAACCTGTACGACTTCTTCGTGCTGCAGGCGGGCCCAGTCGGTTTCTTTGCCGGCCGGGCCGCCGGGAATGGGATGGGTGAATCGTTTAACCGTCGCAAGACCCAATCGAACATATGCGTCGGTCGCGATGTCCGGTTCGTCCGCGATCATACCTCTGACGGAATCGGTTCACTTCTGAGCCTCCGCAAAGGCTCCCGCAATCTCGTCTGCGGCCGGCTCCGACCACCAGAAATGCGCAGACGCGGCGGCCAGCCGCAACGGCAAAAACAGGCCCGGTCCGTTGCCTGGAAGAGTTTTGGAAATCGCCTTTAGCGGAACTCACACCAGCAGGCTGACTCAAGGGAGGGAAAGAATCATTTTTTCTTTTCTTTTTTCAATTTCCGTTTGTCCTTTGGACTCAGCTTCGCCTTTTTTTGCTCTTCTCTTCTTCCCTTGTCTCTTTTCCCCTGATCACCCATGTCTGTTTCTCCTTTATTTAACGGCATCCATCCGCGGTATTTCCAGAATCACGCACTTTCTCCCGTATCCTGTTCTGATGTTGGACTATGTTTAGCATAAATTTGAGTTTTTGATAATGAGAAGTTTCCCGTTTTGACGTCATGGCATGATCGTTCACGATGGCCTCTACAGCCTGCTGGAACGGGGCGAATGGGTTCTGACCCGCGAGCGAATCTCCCCCTCGGAGATGCGCGCAATCTTTACAACGTTCACCGCCCGGGACCTGGTCATCATAAACCAGGGAGTCGTTTGTCAGGAAATGTCGAAGATCGAAGGGGCTTGGACATTCGAAATTGAGTATTCGAAATTGGACATTTTCCTGAAACCGGAAAACACCGAAACTCGTACTCTCAAACAATGCGGGCTAGTCGAACCACCCGGCCGGGAGGTACTCGCGCTCCGTGGCCAGTAGTTCGGCAATACATGCGTCCACGTCGGGAATACTGACCGCGACCATGCTGGCGAGAAAGGCCTTGAGCAATATATCCCGGTCATAGGTGATGGCCGCTTCGACGGCAAGTTCGTGCTCGTCGAGCACCCGCTGCATATAGCCCGGCAGCGGTCGCGGCATGTCACCGAAATGCAACGGATAGACGCCGTTCATATCCACCGCGCAAAGTACTTCAAGGTAGGCGTCATTCGTCATGTTGGTCACTGCGCCCCGGTTGGCGGTGTTAATGTAGAAACGTTTTTCCAGGCCGGCCCACATGGACTCGATAATATCACTCGCGTGGTCAGCCGTGGTCTTTTCGAGAAAATCATCGATTCCGCGAGTGCCGTCGGCAATGTCCCGCATGTCCTGCCTGCACTCGTCCATCCACTTTTTTCTCACTTCGATGTCCCACTCTTGGATTCTAAAAGCTCGATCATCGGCGACATCGTGACCCTGGAAGAACGGGAGATATTCCTGGGTGTGCCAGATGCACATGGGCACGTACCCCACGCTGTCCGCGAGTTGCGATGAGATCTGGTTCGTGAGAGCAACTTTGCCCTCTTCCTTGGTGCCGCGGTGAATGTCCTGAGAGTCTTCGCGCAGTTTCTCTTTGATTCGGGTGGTCAAATCCTTGCCATCCAGACTCATTTCCACGAGCCAGTTGAAGTGATTGACCCCACCGGATCGGATCTTTACACGGCTGCGCAATGCGTCGGTCACTTCCTCCGCGCTTTCCACGAGTCCCGCGTTGACCATCAGGTTGTCGTCGAAACGAGGATTGTGTGGGCCGTCGCAGACGGCCATGGTCTTGAGGTCCGGAAAATGCCGCATCATGGCAATCCCCATCGCGCTGGTGGGGTTGACCCAGTTAATTACCCAGGCATCCGGGCACTGGCTCCTCACATCCTGCAGGATCTCATTCTGCCGGGGCACTTCCCGCAGTGTTCGCATAATGCCGCCGGGCCCGATGGTGTCCGCGGAGCACATTGTCATACCGTGCTGCGTGCTGATTCGGGCGTCGAGCCCGCGCAGTTTTACGCCGTCCACGGCAAAGGCCAGGGTCACAAAATCGGCGCCGGCCAATACTTCGGCATGGTGAGTCGCCAGTTCCAGTGTAAGCGCCACGCCCGTGGCATCGATCGCCGCTCGCGCAACGTCACCTACCCACTTGAGCTTTTTCTCGTCCGGCTCCACCAAGGCCAACGTTCCCTGGTTGAGCGCCTCTTTGGTGACCATGCTCCAGATGGTCTGCCGTCCGAAGAAGACGCTGCCTGCACCAATCAATACGACTTTAGGGCCTTTCACTCAATTTCTCTCCCGTAATGGTCAAACGCTGTTCACCGACGATTGCCAAACCCTCTCAGAGAGTCGCGCAAACTTCAATATGGAGTTCAGTTATTGTTCCCGTATTTTCGATTATCCGTCCGATTTTCACTGGCTCCGATCGTGCCGAGGGTATAGAAAGCTCGAGCAGCAGAATCAGCTCATCCATGTGCCTGCCATTCCTGTCTTTCAGTAACGCCAGCATTCTCAAGAATGCGGTGGCGCAATGGGCCCGGTAACGACTCGTATACTTCGACCCTGTCCCGGACGACTCCGCTAACGTAGTGAAACAAGCATTCTTGAGAGTTCGCGACAAGTTCAGTGGGGGCTGCATCAATGACATACTCATAAAATTTCTTTGCGACCACATTGAGGTAACACGGAGTGCCATGCGCACATCGATGGGTGGGCGCCCGGGTGTTGTCTGATTCCGTCTATTGGTATGTTTGACCCTTGTGCTTCAGCCATCCAGCCGCATGGCGGCCACGGGGATCACGGTGCGTCCAATGAATGACGCCTCCTTTTTCGTTCCACTCGAATTCGCCATTGAACGCAACGGCATCTCCCTCGCTGAGGGGAAAAAGTCTGGGGGCGAGGTCAATGTTGTGGGCAATAAGCAGAGTTTGGCCGGATTGAAGCTTCAAGAGAAAGCGCTGATGCCGGCTCCCATGGTTGTCGTCCGGCAGGATCTTGACGACGATGCCGCTTCCTTCCGTCTGGGCGCCACTCTTGCGTCCGTCGAAGGAGCCGGCCGAATTATCATCGCTTCGGTCTGCACCGCCCGCGGAACCGTTTGGACGGTCGAACTGATTTCTTCCAATATAAACGACGATCGCGAGGGCAAGAAGAGAGAGAATCTTCTTCAGCGGGGCTTTCCGCGGCAAGAACTTCTTCATTCTCTTCATTGCCTTCTGTTCAAAATCTGTTTCATTGTACCCGCGGTCTCTTTGCGGCTCGTGAAGGCTTGATTGTCGCCGATCGGAAGTCTTGGCGACTTCCGCTACTTTTGGTTTCGAAGTTGTTATCTCGGTGGGGGCTACTCCCGTAGTGCTGCCTGGTCTTCGGCTATCATTTGCTTCCATACCGCCTGCTCGCGCTCGGCGAAGAGTGGATCTTCGCCGAAAAGCCGCAGGGTGCGCCGGTCGTTGCGCGCCCGGGCTGCCTGCATCAGCGTTTCAATCCGCGGGCTGTCGAATCGATCGCGGTGCGGCAATCCAAAGCGCTGCACATAGATACTTACGAAGTACCGGATCGACGGCGCGGTGTTTACCGAGCCGGAATGAAGGATTTCATTGTGCGTGAAGACCATGTCGCCGGACTTCGAGGTAATCATCTGCTCGCGTGGATGAGGGTGACGCCGCTTGTCCTCTGCGATGATGGTATAGTCCAGATGCGAACCGGGCACCAGTCGCAGGGGGCCTGAATCCTCGTTCATATCCTGCAGATAGATCAGGCAATTGCACGCGGTCGGCGGCGTGTAGGGTCTGTGGTTAAGGTCCTTGGTGCCCGGATGGTTTTGCCACATGTCAGACACGTTGAATGCATCCCGGTGCCAGCCGGCGACCTGGTTCCGCTCCACCAACGGACTGGAGGGATATCCAGTTATTTCGAAACTGTCGAGCTGTACGAAAGGCCCCATAACCAGCTCGGCGAAATCCAACATGCTAGGATTAAGCAGTTGATCGGTCATCACCGACGCCAAGGTGTCGTGGCTCACAAGGTTGTCGATTTTCGTGCGAGTCAACTCCGGTTGGTCGATGAACCGCTGGCGAAACTCGGGGTCTATCGCCTGACGAATCGCGTCGACGCACTCGGCCGGCATGAATTGCTTAAATATCGTGTAGCCGTCGCGGCAGTATTCGTCGAAGTGTTGTTCGATTGTTTTTATGCTCGGTTTCACAAGGAAGAGTACAGCTTTCGAATTATACTATATGCTCGTCTCGTACCTGTGGACAAGGGTTGAGTGTAGCGAAACTCGCGTAGAGTTTCGAGTCTTGGCTTGTGAGGTTGAAAGTCGCCGATCGGAAGTCTTGGCGACTTCCGCTACTGTGCTCCCGTGAACTGAACGAGTTTGTTTGCATACGCCTCGTTGCCGTAATCGCGGAGGATTCGGTGTTGGGCGCGGCGGGCCGCCTCTTCCCGCTCGGCATCGTGGTTGAGCCACCAGGTGGCCTTGTCTTTCAGTTCGTCGAGGGTCTCCCAGGTATCGATTTCTTTTCCGATTTCGAAGATTTCTTCGATGCCGGTCACATAATCTGTAAGCATGAAGCCTCCGCTGCCGGTGATCGCGGTGTCCCGCTGATTCAAGTACCCGTCGGAGAGGGGGGAGTTGTGTTGGTTGATGTTGATTTTTGCCGAGGCATATACGCCGGGGAGTTCCCGGTAGGTTCGGAATCCACGGTAGGAGGGCCTGGGTACATTCTCAAACGTCCCGAAACCGAGGCCTCCATAGACATGAAGGTGCCCGAGGTTTTGGATTGCCGCCACCAGGTCTTTCCGGAGTACGCGTTGCTCCGGGAAGGGGATCACGTGGGTGACGATTGCATCCGTGTCCGTTGATTTCAGGTACTCCTCCTGGCTGCCGCCTTCCCGTGCGTAAAGGGAGAGAATGGTCACGGAAAAATCGCAGGTTTCGCACGGGGCCGGTGTCGCGACCTTGTGAAGTTCCAGAGCCGGAGGAGGGTAGAGGACAATGGCCTTAATCCCGCGGGCCTCATAGACGGGAACGCTCTCCTTGCAGCAGGTCGCGGCATATTCGAACTCCTCGGTGAAGTGGGGGCTTCTCAACAGATCCCAAGGGTCGTCCTGGGTATGAGTCACTGTCTTGCACCAGGGAAATCTTTCCCGCAATTCGCGAATGAGCCCGGGTGGCCGATCGTCCTTGCTGCACCACCAGATCAGGAGTTTAGGCTTTCGCTCCTTGATGAGTCGGAATAGCCCCTTTCGAAATGCTTCCTGGTCTTCATGCGGCTGATCCCACTGGGAGGCGTCGGGAATGGTGTCGGCCTCCTCCGCTGCCAGGGCGATATCGGCTTCCAGGTTGGCCCTAATGCATCCGCGTGTCGGCTGATACAGGACGTTCCAGCCGATGCGCTCGAAACCCTTCTGGATGCTCCAGAGCGATTGCCCGGGGTGGAATCCGCCCAGTAACAGGACGCTGCTCACCGGAATCCCGCGAAAACAAACCGCTTGGGATTCATGGCCTGGCGTCGACGCGTCCAGACCGCTTCCGGGGTTGAGCGAAGAAGTTTCAAGGAATGGCGAAAAGCCAGAGACGATGGCGGGTGGGCGACAGGCACCGTATTAGTGGTCACGATTGGCAGATCGAGTTCCAACCAGTCATGGGAGTTGGTTTCTGATGTGTGCTCTGAGTTGTTCGTCTGCATATCTGTTCGAGATCTCCTTGAATGCTAGGCTTTCCGAATCAGTTTTACAATGCCGTATTCACCCCGGCATGTCAGGCGAATCTTTGCCCTGCATAAATCGAGCTTCGTTTCCCCTCGCATGCCGCTTTAGCGCGATGAGGTGGAGTGGATCGGGGACCGCGAGCAACGCATCGCCAACATTGCGTTCCTGTCGACGGACCCACAGTTTTCCGAATGTTTTCTTTCCGACGATCATAAGGTCAACGGGATAGCGCGGGGTATCATCTGCACTTCGAAACTGGTTGAACGCCTCGGTTGTATGAACTCATTTGTAGCCTCGGTGTTCCCAAAACCTACGGCAGCGGGTAACTCTCGCCCTCAACAGGAAAATCCGAGTACAGCGTGGTGCGCTCATCGCCGTAAGCGTTCACTGCATGGCCCCCTGCGACCAGGAAGCGTAGTCCCTCGTCATTCGCTTCCCGGGCAACTCGACTGAAAATGTATCATCCATGCACGGAGTCAGCGCCATACCATGGGGTGTATCGCAACGTCACCTTTCACGGAAAAGAAAAGAGTTCCCTTGCAAGCTTATTTCAATCGTTTTGATGCGGGTGGTCTCAACTCGATCACGGTTGCGGCATCGTGTTCAGGGATGATCAACTCCAACCGCCCGTTGATTCGTTTCATTTTCACTGAGCGCTGTCCGCGGTAATGCGTTCCGAGGCTAACCGCTTTTCGAACGCGGGTTGCGTCCCGGCATTTTACCGACAAATTCAGGTTCCGCGTCAGTCCTTGATTGTCCACGATCCTCCTCCTGCTGCTCACGATGCTGATCAGAATGGATCCTGACTCTCCGGAGAAAATATTTCCATCCACTCCGGCCGGCAGGTGGAGCGGATCGGGTTCCAACAGCCACCTGCGGCCGTACAGTTTTTCGACCAGGGGCCGATAGCATTCGATGACTTTCCGCACTTCTTTCGCGGGATGCGGAAACAGCGAGTACGACGCACCGCAGACGAGGCAGCGCTGAAACATGTCCTCCGCCTTGTCCGGATCGTCGTGATAGAACGCGAGAAATATCAGGGGCTTGGCGATGCAGAGGTATTTGACGACTTCTGCCAGCCAGGAGCTGCCTTCCGCCATCAGCCCATCCATGTCTTTCTGCACTTCTATATTGTGCGGTCCGTTTGCGTAGAGAACCTTGCCGCGCCGGTGGACCGAGGCGGCCAACTTTCGGACGGTTTCCTCGTAGCAGTGCCAAAGCATATAGGCCGGGCGGTTTTCGGCCATGGTAACGCCGTCGTGGTGTGCGTAGTCCACGGCGTCGTAGCAGAGCTGGTCGAGAAAAATGCCGTCGATCTGCGGTAATCGTCTAAACAAATTACTGATCTGCCCGCGGATATTCTGTCCAAACGATGTGCCGGCGTCCGCGTTCATCAGGATTGAGCCCGGAACACTCGGATAAGGATTCCCGTTTCGGTCGCGGGCGATGCTGTCCGGAAACTTTTCAACAATGCCTGGAGACGCGTCGCCCGCGCATTGAAAATAGTACAGGCTTTTCAATCCGTGCTTCTGGGCTGTGGCAATGTGATCTTTTACCACTTCGTAGTTCAGCAGAGGCCGGTCGTCTTCCCGTTCCTGGGTCTTCTCCTCACCACCCACGACCCCGCCGCCTGCCTGGTCGAATGCCACGCACGCATCCCAGGTGTCGATCGGCCGCCACTCCTTTTCTTCGGGCAGATAGTCACCATACCAGGGGAAGGCGCAGTGCAGTTCCTCCCAGCGCAGATTGTGGGGCATCATGGAGCGGAACTCTTTGTCCGTCATATGCGGATGGGCGAGGATGTACCCTCCTTCAAGCTCACGCACTTGCGGGTTCGGTGGATCGAAATAGCCAGGGTACTTCGTATACAGCCAGTTGAGTCCGCTTCGCCAGCAAGGTTCATGTGCCGCGATCGAAAAACGGGTCCGGGCCGGAAGGCCGGGCCGCAACGCCAGCATCGACGTATGCAGTTCGATTCCTTCCAGCCGGTAGTTCATGAAATTGAAATTGAGTCGTGACGTCCGGAATTCGAACGGTTTTGTGACCGTGATACCCGCCTGCAGGTCCTCGCGGTACAGGGTCAGCGCCGGCACCAGCGTGCCATGGCAGATTTCCCCGTACCGGAGGTTGAGATCGCCTAACCGTTCGATGGTGGAGGGGAAGTCGGCGTGCGCGGTCCAGACTCCGAGACCGTAGGCGGTTTCGGGGTAGGGGAGCAATTGCTTCACTTGAATGGAGCGGGGTTTCGCGGCAGGATCCAAAATGATCTCCAGATCCCAACAGATTGTATCGCCTGCGATTCGCCACCCCTCCCGCAGTTCGAAATCGGCGCCCTTGAACCGCTTTCGGGATTGGATGCGCCGGCCCTTTCGGATTACCTCAAACTCCCCGGAGTTTTCCGCATCGCAAAAGACCCGCCTCTTTCTTTCATCTTCCACCACAACCGAACCCGGCCGTCTGCTCCACGGGATGGTGCGTTTCCCTTTCTTCGTCGATAGAGCCAGGAGATTTCCACGGTGTTCGCAGAACTCCGCATCGAGACGTGTACTTCGAAGATTCATGCTGGTCGGCACCTATTGTATCCTGACTCTAAACGTGTGAATGCCAAACGGCCGAAGAGGGAATGAAAAATCTGATCCGCCGATCTCTAACGTGGCTCCGTGGTCTTCCTCCAGCGGAGTGCACGGCTGTACCGCCCGAATCTGCACCGGAAAAGTCACGATGACATCGCTCCGCTGCCCGAAGTAGTCAACCAGGCGGAGGATCCATCCGTCGCCGTCTTCCGCCTCTTTCATGGTTTCTATGGCAACACCCGCGGGCCTTACCTTGAGATACTCCATGGAATCCTTCCCGTTTTCCCCTTCCACGAGTTCCAGGGGAGAATTCAGGAGTACAGCTTCCTGCCAGGTCCCCCCCGACTGCCAGTCCCCCGGATGCGGAAACAGGGAATATGTAAACTCGTGCTCACCCCGGTCGCTGGAGGGGTCAGGAAAGCGCGGGGCCTTCAAGAGGGATAGAGACGCAACGTTCTCCTGGACGCACCCGCCGTACTTTCCATCGTTTAGCAGCGAGACTCCGTATCCATGCTCGCTCAGATCGAACCAGCGATGGAACGGTACTTCAAATTTTGCTTTTTCATATGATGTCACCGGGCGCGTCGCTCGCCGGATCACGCCGAATGCGATTTCGTAGGTAGCCTGGCCGGCATGGATCGCGAGCGGGAAGGAGACGCGCAGAAGCTTTCGGTCTTCCTGCCAGTCCACATGGGTATGGAAATCGATCCGGCGCGAGTGGGCATAGAGACGAATGTGCTGGCGCACCGTCGAAGATCCAACCTGCCAGCGCACGATTTTTTCGGTGACCAGAGGGCCGTGGTCCCCGTCCTTGAGATCCAGGAATCGGATTGCCTCCACGGGAAGGGACGCATAGTCGCGGGAAATATCCCAGGCCTCGAATCGTCCCGGCGTGTCTTCGAACATGTGGAGACGATTACCGGGCCCGGTCAGGAGTTCCCGCTTTTCCTGCTTGTCATAAATGGATTCAATCCATCCCTCGTCGTTGAATCGCAGGGAGTAGAAAGACGACTCGATCGCGTTCGGTTTGGTGGTAAAGGGAGCATTCGAATCGGGAGGTCCTTCTGTAGTGGACATGGCCTTGTGTCCGAGTAGAGGAATGTCCTTTACGTAGGAGAGGAGACTACCATTGGCGAGTCGCTGAGTGGGCACCGGGATTCCGTCGCAGCAAAGTGACACGGAGCCTTCATGAGTCCAGAGCACATGCCCCGCGTCAACTGTACCGGTCAGATTGAATAGCGTGCACTTCCCGGGTTCGCCGGCCGGAGCAATCAGCCGGCAGGCACGGGTAACCCAATCCCGCGCGTCACGAAGCACCGTGTCATAAGCAATCTCCGTCTCCCGCCCTGCCTCCTCACAATGCGTGCCGGTAACCCCGTCGTGAAACTGGCTTTCCAGGAGTGTTTTCCAATTTGCCTCGAGATCCCGACGATTCAGCAAAGGCTCGGCCTCCCACGCGGAGATGGTCGAGAGAATCTCCGCGGATCGCAATGCTGCTTCCGCGCGCCGGTTCTTGAACTTGAGCGATCCCTTTGTGGTCTGGGTGCCTCGGTGGGCTTCCAGGTAGAGTTCGTCGGCCCACACGGGAAGGTCCTTCGCCGACGCGGTCAGTTCGCTGACAAAAGTACTTGGGGAGGACCACTGCAGGCCGGGAAACCCGCCCATGCGGGCGAGCCGGTCTCCATACTCCAGCATCTTTTCCGTGGGCCCTCCTCCTCCGTCGCCGTACCCGTAGGTGTACAACACGTTCGGCGCTTCCTGCTTCTCCTGGTAGTCATCCCAGTGCCTCAACATACTAGCCGGGTCCATGTGCCCCACGAAGTGAGTTGGAGGGATGTGCCCGATGACTCTGCTTCCGTCGATTCCTTCCCAGAGAAATGTGTGGTGGGGGAATTCATTCGTATCGTTCCAGACGGATTGCTTGGCCGTATAGAAGACTTCATACCCGCACAGGCATAGGATCTGAGGGATGGAAGCCGGCACGCCGAAGATGTCCGACATCCAGCAAATAGCGGACGAACACCCCAGCTCGTTCCTGAAGAATTGCTTTCCGTACAGGATGTGACGGATCCAGGATTCTCCTGACGGGATGTGGCCGTCCGCCTCAACCCACATGTCGCCTACCGGTTCCAGGCGACCCTCCTCAACTCGTCGTTTTACTTGTGCGAAAACTTCCGGATGATGGATCTTCAGATCGTGGAATAGTTTAGCCTGGCTTTGGGTGAAAACGTAGTGCGGGTATTGCTGCATCATCCGCTCGGCAATGAGATGAGTTCGCACGTTTTTGCGGACGGACTCGCGGTATGGCCAGACGTAAACGAGGTCGAGGTGGGAATGGGCTACCAGGTGCAGTATTCCCGGCGCCCGATGGTAAAAGTCGCCCTTGGAGGATTTGCGGAACCGATCGCGCGCCGCGACCGCTTGTTGCCGGTCGATTCGGGTGACTCCTTCATTGAGGTCCATCGCTGCGAGGGCTTCATCCAATAGGCGCGTTAGCCTGTCGGACATCTCGGGGTTTCGGTCCTGAAAGGCAATGGCTGCATCCAGCGCAGCGCTGAGATCGTAGTAAAATCCCTCCAACACCGGGTCCATCACGGCGAGTTCAGCCGTGTCAAACCGGTGCACGATTCGGATGTCGTTTCGCAATGCGTCATCCGGTGCATCGCGCACGTAACACTCCATCTCGATGGCATATCTGTCTCCGGACGCCGCGGAAGAGGTCAGACAATACTCCCGGTGGTTGTGGTCCAGGCCGTAGACGGCCTCGCCGTTGATTCGCAATATCCCTTCTCCTCCCGGAGCAAGACGGAGTGTGACTTCCTGCTGATGCAGGGAGGAGGGAATCTCGACGTCCGCCCGGAACCAGGCCGTTTTGTCTTCGCCGCCCCAGCTCATGTCTGGCGTGTAGGGCTTCCATTCGCCTTCCGCGTTGTACTTGCCCGGCGCCAGGTACCGTCCCTCCCGGCACATCCAACCGATGATCGGATGTTTGACCAGATCGATGCACCGGGCAAGACGCTTGATCCGTTGCTCAATCCTCTCGAATGCGCTGATGGCTCGGCGTCGGGGATCTTTCATATCGGGAAGATTGGGCGGTTGCGGCCTTGGAGGACAAGTCTGATTTTTTGGTAGGGGGACGTGTGCGGGCCGAGGGGCGACTGATTTATGGTGAGGGTTCTGTGCTTGGGTTCTGGTTGGGCTCCGGTACACGGGTCGGATACCCGTGCCACGGAACGGGAATTATTTCGCGGCTTTCAGCTCTATAATTCGGTCAGCTATTGCTCTTCGAATCGCGTGGAGATCGCCAGTGATATCTACCTGTTCCAGCCACCGTTCTGCCTCTTCGGCCAGTTTGTTTCCGGATTTTTGTGTCTCGTCGATGGTTGCGCGGAGCGTGGCTACATAGCGGGTGTCGTCCACCGCTTCACGGACGCCCTCCCATTGCAGAGTGTCCACCACGCCGTCTACGGTCGGGTAGGCAAAAATGTGTGGGCGATAGATCGCGTTGTCGAAGTCGTCCCACGGCCGGCCCATGGATCCGCCCGGGCCGAATCCGTGCTGGTATGCATACGTCTGCGAACCATCCATTCCGGATTGCAGCAGCCAGTGACCGAAGAAGTATCGGTAGGTGTAGGGCTGTTCCAGTCCGCCCTGCGGAAGCGAATAGTTAAACATCTTGTGGCCGAGTGCATGGACTTTGGGCAGTTCCTCCGGCGACATGCCGTTCATGATCGGCAAGTCGAGGAGGTCACCCACGAGGGCGAAGAATCCGGTATCACAGGCAACCGCGATCCTGGCCCCGAGGTTCCGAATGGCAGCCCATGCCCCGCGTTGAAGGACCAACTGCTCGCCTTGAGCTTCATCCGAGCCGAAAAAATAGACCTCCTCGTATCCTCGGTTCCGCGCCCACTCGAACATCTTGCGAAAGAAATCAAGTTCCATCGTAACATCGTCTTCGGTCGCCGGGACGTCGATGCCGTTTCCGTCGTAGAACAGCTTGTCGCGTGGCAGTCCGGTGCGGTCCCGAATGTCGAGATATCTCGCTAGCTCCTCTGTGTCCAAAGTTCCGTCCGGCTGCAGGTACACTCTCTGGTAGACATCAGGATACAGGATCCCGTGTTCCTTCATGTTTCGAAACTCGGTTTCCAATTGGTGTTCCGTCTTGAGTTCGGACGTGACGAACTCGGGTTGCCTGGTGGCGGACAGGACGCCGCGGTAATACAGGCCAAAGTGCAGAGAAGATTCTTTCAACTTGAATGGCAGGACTTCGAGGCGAACCGGAAGCCGGTGCTTCGCCACTCCCTCGAGCTCGATCAGGATGGAGCCATGATAGGTGCCCGGAAGCGCCGATTCCGGCACGTGCACGGTCAGCCAGAACTGCTTGGCGGTCTTCGCCGGGATCGGCACCGGCAGCAATGCCGCGGCATCGCGAGGGTGATCGATGTCGCGGACGTTGTTTGCCTGCGCCTCATAATCAACCTGCACCAGGGCGTCGTCGTTCAGGAGCAATTCTGGTGTG
>CAUZEO010000122.1:0-13560 GCA_963578625.1 Kiritimatiellia bacterium
CACGGCTTGTCCGAACAGGCTGTAGTTGTCCTTCCAGTGCGGCACGTTACTTCGCGCGACGATCACCAGGCAGATCGACACGGCAAGCGTGATGAGGAGCAAAGCGCGTTGCCCCGTCCTGTCCCCGACGAGCAGCATCCGGAGCCCGCAGCCGACAGCCCCAGGTACAACCCGATCGTGGGCAAGTACGTATAGCGGTCGGCATACGCCTGCTCGCCCACTTGCACCAGCCCGATCACCGGAACCAGCATCCCCAGGAACCAGAACCAGCCCACCCCGAACCACGGCTGCCGCCGAAGCGTTGCCGAGCCCTTGGATAGACGGTAGCTACAAACCGTTGGTCGTGACCGACTATCCGGGGGGAGGTAACACGGATTACACGGCTGCATACTACTTTTTCAACACCTAGGACCACCGGTGGGGGGCATCCTTCCGCCCCATCATTTCATTTGGCGAGGGCACCGCTTACGCCAGGATGCGAATAAACCAGTTCGGGGGTGCGCAGTTAGCGATTACTGAGAACACCGACAACTACGCGTATGGTATAGATTATACCGAGGACAGCGTAAGGTTTCACCTGGACGACTTCAAGGGCCCGCGGAACATCTACGGAACAAGGGTCAGGGTGAACGGAGTGAATTACACCAATGGAGTTTCACTCTTCAGTCTCGTGGAGTCGGACTGGTATGATTTCCGCATAACCTGGACGGCCGACCGACAGAACTTCACGTTCGATTACAAGCGCGACACCAACTCGGTGTGGACCCTCGCTCATCAAGTCTCGACGCCGGAACCTCTGACGTTGAACTATGTGGGCCTCGGTCTGGCGGTCTACTCCGACGGCAACGGCGCGCAATGGGTCGGCTACTCGTTGGTGCAGGAGGAGCCCTCGGTTACGGACACCCAGCTCCTCCAAGACAACGCGGCGATGGAGTTCCCCAGTTTGGCGGGTCAGCCTTACCGGCTGGAATACACGACCGACAACTCCAGCACCTGGCACAGCGCCGGCGCCGGCCTGACCGGAACCGGCGGTAACATGTACTTCTACGATCCCCAAGAGTCGACGGGATCCAGCACGTCCAAGGCCTATCGCATCGTGACGCCGTGATCGGCATCGCGAAGGAGAGCGAACCCAAGGCCCTCCTCTCCGATATTGTGTGGTCCCATTGGAGGACGGCGATTTCATCCCCCCGCGACGACAAAGGGGGCCATAATCTTGTCGCGCTCCTTCTCGGCCTCCTTGTGGGTTCGCTATTCAGGATATGCGTCAATGCTAGACTTTAAAGCGGGCTGAAAGCCCAAGCTCCTATTTCGTCCAAACACTGAAAAGCCTTTGCAACGGTAGGGTCAAGAATCAATCCGATGCGTCTTCCAGGGAGCTATTAATATCGGCTCGAAGCTCCGCGCGCTTTTGTTCCGCCCACTCCGTGGGGTACCCCTGCTCGTCGTACCAGCGATCCGGTTCGATCGATTCCAGCAGCGGACCATACAAATCGGGCCGCCGGCCCAGCATGTTGCGGCGGTCCGGACCGCGAGGCACTTCTGACAAGGAGATCCGGCCGATCGTTACCTGTTCGCCTTCGTATTTCTCCAGGCGAATCTCTCCGTTGGGACTGAGAATTGCGCAACTCCAGGTGTTGGCTATGATGACCCAACAGCCGTTCTCGGCCGCGTTCTGAGCCATGCGCCGGGTGTTCTCCGGTCCGCCACTGCCGTCCATCGACAGGAAAACGATCTCCACTCCCTGGACGCCCAGCGTCCGGAAATTCTCCGGGATCCCGCGGTCCATACAAATCAGAAAGCCGATCCGTCCCAGTGGCGTGTCGAACGGTTTCAACGCGCGACCGGGCGTCACAAAAACTTCATTTTTCGTATGCACCTTGCTGTACTGCGCCAGGATCTCTCCCCGCGGATCGATCATGACCACGCTGTTGAACATCTCCTCGCCCCGTCGCTCCAGGAAGCCGAACTCGAGGTAGATCCCCAGTTCGCGGGACAGCTCGCGGGCGCGGACGATGTAGGGACCGTCGGGTACGGGTTGGGCAATTTCCAGCATCCGCTGCCGCGTGACAGGCGACGCCGCAAAGCATACGTATCCATCCAGGATCGCCTCGGGAGCCACTACGACCCCGGCACCCCGCTGTGCCGCCTCCCGGACATACGCCTCCAGACGCCGGTAGTTCTGCTCAAGCTCCCAGGGTTGAGCATCCATCGTAACCAAACCTATTCTGATGTGCTCGGCAGGACCGCTCATAGTTCCCATTTGAGACTTTTGCCCGGCTCTGCCGCCGGGCCATTCGAGCACTATAATTACCCCCCCCCCCGGTCGAATTGCAAGCCCTATAGCCTGTTCGGTTGTCTTGAATTCTTTGAGTCGACATTCGATGGCGAGAACCGGAGCTTGAGCTCAATCCCACTGCCGCGTTTCCGGGACGTGTGACCTGAGCAAATCCCCAGTAATTCAATCAGTCCATGCTCCAAGCAACACATTGACGCTTCCTCGGCGATCGGTGATCTTCATGACTCGCTCCGGCTCGGCCCCGGCCCCCCGGACCCGCGCGCCGGCGAACGGGCAGATGGTTCCATGGCCAAGGAATCTACTTCTCGACGGGAACCACGATACCCCGCATGATAACATTCTGAGCGAAGAGGAACACGAGGAACGTGGGAATCGCCGCGATGATCAGCGACGCGAAGGTGATTCCAGGCGAGCTGCGAAGTTGAAGCTGGTACAGCGTCGGCATCAGCGTCCACATCTTCTCATCCTGGCAGATCAGCAACGCGAACATGAAATTGGCGTACGCGGCGGTAAATGCGATGAGGCCGATATAGGCCAGCACCGGTCTCGACAGGTTCATGGTGATCTGCCAGAACATCGTCCATTCCCCGGCCCCGTCGATCGAAGCACTCTCATAGAGCTCACGCGGCTGAAGATCAAAGAAACCCTTAAGAATGAAGATGGCGTATCCGTTGGCCAATCCCGGAAGAATCAGCGCCCAGAACGTGTTGAGCATCCCGAAATTCCGCAGCATCAGGAACACGGGAATCTGCGTCACCATTGCGGGAAACGCCATCGTCAGCATCAGGAACAGAAGGATCTTGTACGCCGAGGGCAACTGGAACCGACTCATCGCGTAGGCGGCCAGCGGATTGAAGATCAACGCGGTCAGCACCGCCAGCCCGCAGTAGATGGTCGTGTTCAGGAGGGCCCGGCCGTGAAGCGCCAGAAAGGAAATCACGGTGACGTAGTTTCGGGTCGTGTATTCCCAGCGCAGGGCTGTCGTTTGCTGCCTGTACGCTGCATCGTGCACCTGTCGTTGCGGCATGATTACATCGCTGAACCGGCCGTAGCGGGTGTTCAGATCCCGGTTGAGCCTGTCGATTGTTCCGTAGCGGGCTTCAAGCCAGTCGCGGAAACGAAATTCCAGCGAATCGATGTAGATCATTTCGGGCGGCAACTGCCGCATCGAGCCGGTTTCCGGATCCTCGCTGCCCTGGACGAACGCCTCCCAATCGCTGTTCACCAGCCCGTTTTCGGCCACGCCGTTGACCAGCGGCACGTCGTCGAAGGATACATAGCTCGTTTCGTACTTCCGGTTGAGGTTGTCGACGGTCCGGTACTTGGCTTCGAGGTACCCGCGGTACAGCGGGGCCGCCTCGGCGTCGGCGCGCAGCCAGAGCATGTGGATGCCGTCGCGGATATACCGAAGCCAGTCTTCCCGCTCGGCCTCCGTTCCCTCCCGGGGAAACCGTCGGGACAGGCGAACCTCGTCGTAGGAGGCGTAGTCGGTGCCGTGCGCCTCGTTGTAGACGGCGATGTCACGGGTGTATTGAGACAGGACGAACTGCACCAGGTATTCGCCTTCGATGCTGAAGTAAACGCGCTCATGAACGGGGCGGGTGGCTGCGAGCCGGCTCAGGCGTTCCTGGAACGGCGTGACGCGCACAGCGATGGCCCGACTGGTATAGCGCCACGGCATGACGCGCACGGCGTGCCAGGTAGGAAAATGGGCGTCCAATGCCTGGTTCGCCCGGTCGAGGTCACCGTCGAAATTCTGGTGGAGCAACGTGGCGAAACGTCGCTGATTCACCGGCTGAACCCCACGGGATCGGCCGCAGATCACGTGCCCGAGCGAGAACGTCGTGATGGGAGGGGATGTCTCGTCCAGGAACCGGGTCCAGATCTCAATCAGCTTCCGGTTGATCTGCGTTGGCGGTTCCAGCGTTTCGAAGCTGGTGACCCGCGGTAATCGATATTCGGACTTCATCGCCGTCAGATGCTCGTTGAAGAGCGACGCGATGTGCTTGCGGTACAGCAACGTGTCGTCGGTCAGGTAGCCGGGCAGGATGCGCAGCTCCTTCTGATCGACGGCGCTCTTGGTGCTGCCCGCGATCATCAGCAGGAACGGATAGACCATCGTGACGCCGCCGGCGACGAGCAGCAGATAGATCAGGCCGATCAGGCATCGGCCTTTGAAGGAGCGTCTTTCGATGGGACTGATGATGGCCATGGTGCGCGTGGACTATTCCTTCGTGCCCGTGGTTCTGAACTCCAGGCGGGAGAGAATGCGCAACTGATAGACGGTAAAGCCGATCAGGATGAACCCCAGCGTCCATGCCATCGCCGTCGCGGGTCCCATGCGCATATACATGAACGCTTCGTAGAAGATCTTCAGGTCGGCGACCTGCGTCCCCGCGGCGCCACCGGTCATCGCCAGGATGTTCGCCGCCCCTTGCCATGACCCGATGAACACGCCGACGAAGGTGATGATGATCAGCGGCTTGAGAATCGGGAACACGATGAACGCGATCTTGTCGATGAACGTCGCGCCGTCGATCTCCGCGGCTTCATAGAGATCGTCGCCGATTCCCTTGAGCGCGGCCAGATAGATCAGGCATCCCGGTCCAATACCCGCCCAGACCATCGGGATCACACACGAGAGCATCGCGGTGTTGCGGTCCGTCAGCCAGCGGAACGGCTCGTCATGGGTGGCGGCGACCAGCCGCCCGGGAAGATGCAGAAGAGCCCGCGTCAGCGCCTCGCCCTCCGGAAACAGCAGAGGCCAGGCCATTGCGCCGGTCGTATACATGAGGACGACCCCGGCGATCGCCGCAAGCACGGCCGGCAGCACCGACCCGTGAAACCACAGCCGACGGGCAAACTGAACGCACAAGGCCAACAGCAGAATCCCGACGGCTATGTAGGCGCCGGCCGGGATCGTCATGACGACCATGTTCAGCGTGCCGTGCTCCGAGGAGTCGTAGAACATCTTCCACAGGAGAATGGTCACCAGGCCGGTGATCACCGCGGGCAAGTAATACACCGTGCGGAAAAAGAGTGTCCCCACCGGTACCTCCTGCAACATGATCGCCAGTACGATCGGCGGCAAGAACGTCAGCGCCACCACCAGCATGCTGTAGCGCAGCGAGTTCCATACCGAATCCCACCAGCCGTGTCTCTGCACATCCCACAGCAGATCGGCGAAATGATCCACGCCCACCCACGTCGATTCGCCCAGCAGCCGGTAATCCTGAAACGCCATCACCGAGCCCCACGCCAGGGGGAGGTAGTTCCAGACAAGGACAGTGACCATCGCCGGAAGCAGGACCACGTAGGCCACCCAGTACTTTCGAAACCCCCACCGCAGCGCGGTCTTGCCCTCGACGGATGGGCCGGGTGGCGTGAACGTGCGCATGACGTTTCGAAAGACGAGAACAAATGCGATCGCGATCATTCCCAGTGCGATCCATCCCGTCAGCCGGCGCCAGAATCGTTTTTCGGGCGGGAGGGTCCCGATCAGGATCTCGTTGGCCCTGGCGTTCCACTTCTTCAGCACGCCCTGGATCACGTCGAGCCTCGCCTCGTCATCCAGCGGAAGCTTGCCGTCGACAAGCATCTGCTCGAGGTCCTGGATCGGATGGGTCAACATCTGGAAGATGAGGTTGCTGCCTTTGCCATACGGCTGGGGCTTGCCGGTCTCGATGGCAATCTCGAACGTCTCCGCCCATCCCTTGGGCGACAGCCGCACCAGCCCGTCGTATCCGAACATCTTCAGATACCTGGGATTGACGAAGCGCCCGAATCCCCCTTCCACCATGACCCGCGTCTTCAGCTCCAACGACTCAGGGTTTTCACTGAACCGCATGTACTCCCAGGCCGCGTCGCGGACCACGGGGTTCTTGATCTGTGAATACATGCCCATCAGCCGGCTGTTGAGTTCGCCGCCGCGCATCCGCCTGCCGTTTTCGTCCGCGAAACCCAGCGGGACCGCGACCAACCCCGTGGTGTCCGGATTGATCCGCGCGAACACCTTTTCGTCCATGGACCCGAACTGCATCCCCATCCGACCCTCGCTCCAGGCGCCGCTGTCTTCCGATGAGTCCTTGGAGCTGTAGCCGCGGCGCGGGCGTCCCTGTTCATCCGTCCATCGTTCGGCGCTCAGTCGCAGGTAATAATCCAATGCCACCGCTGCTTCGCGCGTGTCGAACGTGCATAGCCACCGGTCGGTGGCCTCGTCGTGGCGCATGATGTCGCCGCCGGCCGACCACAGGAAGGTGGCCCAGTGCCACGATTCACGCGCTCCCCTGGCCAGCAGGATGCCGTAGCGATTCCGGGCCGGGTCGGTGATGGTCCTGCACGCCTCCAGAAGCTGTTCCCACGTCCAGTGGTTGTCCGGATAGGCAAGGTTGTTTTCGTCGAAGAGGTCCTTGCGAAATAGCAGCACTTTGCCCGCCATGCCGCCCCACGGCAGAGCCCAGACACGCGTCTGGCCGTCGACACCCTTGCGGCGGATCACCGGCCAGATCTTCGGATGCACCCGCAGCTCCAGCTCCTCCTCGGACATCGAGGACAGATAGCCGTCTTCCGGCTTGTCGAGCGGGTAGAGCAGCTCGTGCTCGATGTAGGTGCTCGAGTGTCGGAAGAGGATGTAGAACACATCCGGGGCAAGATCGCCCGCGATGGCGAGCATGTCCGTCTCGACGCCGGGCACGGTGATGCCGCTGAACGTGTCGATCGAGAGTTCGACGTTGTCCCAGTCGAAGTCGCCGTATTTCTGAGGATCCGCTTTGTACTTGTCGCGATATCGCTCGGCAATGATCTGGGGAAACCGTTCACGGAACAGGCGCGCACTGGCGAGCATGGCCTGGCTGTAGATGTCCGCGATGGCCGGATCGGGGTACAGTCGCGCGGCGACTTTGATATGGATGATCGTCTTGCCGTCTTTGCTTTCGACGTAACCCGCCTCGGCAGAGCGGACGGCCCCGACCACCAGGATCATGAGGATCGATAGCCGCCACCATGCTGCCGATTCCCGTGGTTGAACCTGAGGGTGAAGGGCGCCTATCAAAATGGTCATTCCATGGGTACGTCGACGAGGTAATCGTGGCAGTTGATGGTGTTGACGATGGGCCGCAGGCTCATGGCCGACCATGATATCCCTAGACGGCTGCGCGGTGCAAGGAGAAACATTGTCGACCCGGCAGTGTTCGGGTTGAATGCGGGTCGGCATCGACCGGCGCGAGTGCGGTTGCCGGACCTCAACATCCTACTTGAATTCGGAGTCTCACAGACAACGCAGATCTCACTGATCGAACTCGGGCTCACCAGAACAAAGCGCCATCGTTCTATCGGACTTGATCTCCGCAGACAGCTTGTCTCCGGATGAGCCGCTACATCTTCGCCTTGTTACCGCTCCCGGCGTTGCTCTAGTTGGATTCCCGTTAGACCGAACGTTGCCCTTCAAAGACATTTGTGTGATCTTGTCAGAGAGGCGAAATCGGAAATCGTATGCAAGAAGGTGAGGAGTAAAACTATGCTTTATCCCCGGGAAACACAAGCTCGTGAAATAAAGGACCTCAACGGAATATGGGAATTCCGTGTGGATTCCGAAAGCCAGGGTCGACGCAAAAAGTGGTACGCCAAGCCACTGACGCAGACCATTCCCATGCCGGTGCCGGCCAGCTATAACGACATTACCCAGGACATCGGAATCCGTCACCACGTCGGTGACGTCTGGTACGAAAGAACGTTCTTTGTCTCTCCATCCTGGGAACACAAACGAATCGTCCTCCGTGTCGGCAGCGCGACACATCATGCGGTCGTCTGGGTTAACGGCAAGAAGGCCACCGAACACAAGGGCGGTTTTCTGCCCTTTGAAGCCGACGTGTCCGATGTCGTCGAAATCGGCGAAGAAAACCGCCTCACCGTTGTCGTCAACAACGTACTCGACTGGACAACGCTCCCGCCGGGCGAGATACTCGACGCCGCCAAACGCAACGCCGTCATCAACCCCGGTGCGCCGACGTTCCCGGCCAACGCTCCACCAATTCAGGACTATTTCCACGGGTTCTTCAATTACGCGGGCATTCACCGACCGGTGCTTATGCTGGCCACGAACAAAAAGTACGTCGCCGGCGTTAAGGTGAATACAGAGTACAAGGGCACGAGCGGCCGGGTTGATTACACGGTCAAAACGGTCGGGGCGGGGACAAAAACAACCGTGCGCCTCGTCGGTGAGAGTGGACGGGTCGTGGCCACCGGCGAGGGGAAATCCGGAACGCTTGCGATCAAGAATGTCCGGCTCTGGAAGCCCGGCAAGCCGTACCTGTACAAGTTGATCGTCGACCTTCACGCCGCGGGCGGACAGCTGCTCGACACCTACTGGCTGCACGTCGGTGTTCGAACGGTCCAGATCAAAGGGAAACAATTCCTGATCAACGGGAAGCCATTCTACTTCAAGGGATTCGGCAAGCACGAGGACGCCGACATTCGGGGCAAGGGCCTGGACCATGTCGTAAACGTCAAGGATATGAACCTTCTGAAGTGGATCGGCGCGAATTCGTTCCGGACATCTCACTATCCCTACGCGGAGGAGATCATGGATCTCTGTGACCGCCTGGGCATTGTCGTGATCGACGAGAGCCCGGCCGTCGGGCTGGCTTTTGATCCCAACACGCGCGCCACGAAACACAAGGCTTTCACCCCGGAGCGTTTCGGGGCGGAGACGCTGAAGCACCACCGACAGGTCATGAAGGAGATGATCGACCGGGACAGCAACCACCCCTGCGTGGTCATGTGGTCGGTGTCGAACGAGGCCGCCGTCTACGACAAGGGAGCGGTGCCCTATTTTCGCAACCTCGCCAACTACACCCGTAAGCTCGACCCGCACCGGCCGGTCACGAACGTGATGAACATGCCCGCAAGCATGTGCCGGGTCTCACAGTTCTTCGATGTGGTCAGTGTCAACAGCTACTACGGGTGGTATTGGAACACCGGTGAGCTGGAATACATCGATCATCGACTGAGCAAGGACCTGAAGGAGTACTACCGGGTTTTCAAGAAGCCCGTGATCCTGGCCGAGTACGGCACCGAGACCATTCCCGGCCTTCATACCGACCCGCCGCAGATGTTTACCGAGGAGTACCAGTGCGAGATGCTCACTCGCTACCACGAGGTGCTCGACAAGTTCGACTTCGTGATCGGCGAGCACGTCTGGTGCTTCGCGGATTTCATGATGCAGCAGCACCTCTCACGCGTGATGGGCTGCCGCAAGGGTGTGTTCACCCGCCAGCGCGACCCCAAGGCCGCGGCTCACATGCTGAGAAAGCGCTGGCGGGCGATGAAATCGCATCCGCCGGCCCCAAAGGGGCGACCCTGAACCGGTGGCGGAGGGGTCAGACCCCTCCTCCGATTTACAGCCGGATCAGCGTCCAGTCGCCGGGGGCGAGGTGGACTTTCAGCACGGTCGTGCCCTTCTCGATCGTCGAGGGGACCCGGAAGCCACCGGGGACCAGCAGATCCACCGGGTCCTCGACCCGGCCCGTGACCGTGACCGTCGTATCGAGGGGTTCCTCGACGTTCCGGTTGCAGAGGCCGAGATATCTTTCGCCATGGTTCCCCTCGCGGACGAGGATCTCCAGGTCCGCATGGGGAGATACAGCCGTCCGAACACAGACGCCTTCGACGGTCTCGACCAATGAGCGTTTCAGCGACGGCTTGCGCATGAGAAGGTCCAGCATTCGGTTCAGGTGGATGACCTTGCCGTCACCGTATGCCGTCTGCTGGATCGCCGGTTCCGATCGCTGGTCCGCGCCATCCAGGTTGTAGTCCCAGGCACCGGTTCCTGTCTTCCGGTACCCGGGGAACAGCGTCCTGAACAGCGACGATTGATCCGGAAGATCGATCCCGAACTCGTTCTTCAGGGCAAACGGCCCTGCCGCGACCAGCGTACCGCCCTTCTTCACCCACGCAACAAGCCGTTCGGACAGTTCCTGCGACATGTACGGCGCATAGGGCAGAAACAGGACGGCGTAGTCATCCAGCGACCCCTTGCCGTCCAGCACCATCTCTTCGGGCAGATAGTCGTGGGCGATGTTGCTCGGGCTCAGAAGCTTGTTATGCAGATCGAACATCAGGCTCAACGTGTCGCTGTCGTTGCTGTCGTGCTTCAGGCTCGCCAGGTTGAACACGCTGGCGCAGGGCTGGATGACGGCCGTTCGGGGGATCTCCTGCCGGCTCTCCAGCAGGGCCTTCTCGACCGTTCTGCACCTTCGAAACATGACGGGAATGACGGTGTTGCTCCAGCGGTAGATCGTCTGCTGATAATCGACATTGAACGAATTGCCGTTGTAGGCCACCAGGATACTCGTGGGATGCGACGCGGTGCGGAGCCACCAGGCGGAGACCCGCACGTCCCTCAGGAACATCTTGAAGAAGAGTTTCCTGAGATCGCGCCGGGCCAGCCGCTCGTCGTTCAGGTGCTGCTTCGACCACATGCCGTAGTAGTTCTCGAAGTACCCGGTCGCCTTTCCGAACGCCCGGTTCATCGTCTCCAGGTAGACCCACATGGGCTCTTCGTTGCCCGGGCCCGAGTGGTGGCTCATGAGGTCGCCCGTGTTCTCCCGGTACATGAGGTACGTGTTTCCCGCCCTCATAAAGTGGGAGGGATCGGGCATGACCGGCACGTCAGGCGCGCCTTTCCTCAACGACTTCCGCATCGCGGCCAGCAGCCTGACGTAGTTCAGCCGATGCCATCGCTCGAATTCGTAGGTCAGGCCGGACACTTCGTCATCAGGCGTCGAGTATTGATGATAAGGAACCTCGACGGCCTCGAACGATGTGTAGTCCGTATGCCATTTCTTATTCAACACCTCGATGGATCGGTAACGCTCCTTCAGATAATCCCGGAAGGCCGACTGGATCGATGGGTTGTAGCCGACATGCTGGGCGGAACCTTCCCAACCGGTCAGGAAATAGTCCACCTCGGTCAACGACAACAGCTCGACGGCCATGTTCTTGAGATAGCCGTCGACGTACTCCCAGACTTCCGGATTGTGAACATTGAGCCGTGAGTTGTTGCCGATATGCGTGCTGGCGATCAGCGGCGGTTGCTTGTCCGGCTCCGTCTGCAGCAGGAGGTCCGGATCACGCCGGGCCTTCTCGAGCATCCAATCGGTCATGGGAAACAGGAGACCGCGATAACTCGGCTCGGTGCAGGAAAAGGTCTTGATTCTCCCGTGGCTTTCTCGACGGATTCGGTCGATGTATTTGCGCAGTTTCGGATAGGCGTATTCCCCGGGAACGTCCGTGATCGGCCACGAAATAGGGTGGTCAATGTGAAAGTTGTCAAAGGGACCCAGCGGCCACAACGGTTCCGTGTGCGCACTGCAGAAGGCAGAAAACTGATACCTGACATTGGTGCCGTCATCGTTCAGATAGCGCTGCCCGGGAGCGAGCTCGAGCGCGTCCATCGTCCACGGCCCCTTCTCCGACACGCTGGACGCCGCCGAGGAGACGAAGCTCTGGATTCGCGTGTCCAGCGTCTGGATCCTGGCGGTCACGGCATCGAGCTGCGAATCCAGACCGGACAACTTCTCGACACTCCGGTCGGCAACGTAAGCTTGCCCGTAGAACTGATACGACGCATTGAGGTCGGTGTCGATGGCGACGCTTTCCCTCTGAATCTGCTCGAAGCTCCCGGTGAGTGACGCATCCCCTGCCCCCGCATGGTTTTCGTAATACGCGGCCCGTTCGGCGGCTCGCAGCTTCTCGTTCAGGAAGCTCTTGCGGACCAGGGTTTGATTGAACTTCATGGCCGCCTGATAGAACTCGGGATGCTTCGCCTTTGTCTGCTCACTGAGGTACCCCTCCGCATAGTAGTATCCGTTCTTCGACTTCGGGCCCCGGTCGGCCTCATAGGGGAAATAGGTCCAGAGGTCCGGAACCCTCTTCTTGCCGCCGCCGCGCAGGAAGCGATCGGCAATCTTGATGCCCGAGACCTCCTTGCGTCGCATCAGCGGATCCGCGTCGGAGTTCTCCCAGTACGACATGTCCGCCACGATCTCATGGCGGGAGTAGAAGGCCAGACGACCGAACCGATGGCGCTGGCTGAAACCTCCGAGCGTCGCCCATGAGGACATCTCCTTCTCCACGTAGCGTCCCCGGCCCACGTTGAAGTGCCAACGCTCGTTGTCCTTGGGGGGTTCCACGCCGAGCGACTCGAAGGGAAGGGCTATCTCGACCGACCAGAAGCGCTCGGACTTCGAGATCTCGACCGACCACTCGAACGCAATCTTCTGATTCTGCCCGTTGTTGATCCCGCTGTAGGTGTTCTTCACCGTGTCGGTGATGAACTGGAAATAGCTGCGGCCCTCTCCCGTCGGATCGACAAAGACCTCGACGCAGTCGCCCATCCAGGGCTGCATCGGAGACGACACCTTCAGCTTGTCGATGCCCGGCTCGTGGAGCTTCACGCCGAAATAGACGTTCTTGTCGTCGTAGCAGCTCATCACCTCAGTATTCGCCAACGGCGGCTCGATCTTCCCCGCATCGATGAGCTTGACGAACCCCCTGGCTCTCTGGACGTGAGCATTGTTCCAGCAGCCATCGTCCAGACGACCGTCCACGACGGGCCCGGCCGTCTTCAGGCTGAAGAGCGTCAGATGCTTGTGGTAGTCCGTAAGGTCAGCCGCGCGCGCCGGTACCCCCGCGATGAACAGAGTGGTGCAGGCTAGGGCGGCGCAACATAGAGTTCGAGATAGATTAGGAGTCATGGAATAGAAGCTTTCGGGGGTGATGTTCCATTATCAAACTGTGAACTCATAATCATGCTATCTATCCCAACGGAGTGCAACTCCAAGGGCGGGGGTTCCACCCCCGTACCCTGGACCAAAAATGAACCACCCCTGAAAGGGTTGCACGGGTTCTCACTAAACATCCGCCGTGTTACACCGCGACCGCCTGCCACCTCCCCGGCACGCGGCCGCCGCGGCAGGTGTGGAGCACGCGGTCCCGGCAATCGGCAAAGAGACTGTCGATGGTCATGTCGGCCAACTCGTGTTGTTTTGAACCGCCCGGTAACTGGTGGATCCAGGGCCACGGGCCTTCACGATCGGTCAGGATTTTTCGGGCGGCCGCGGGCGTGACTCGCCCGGCGTATGTTTTCATGAGCGCCTCCATACGACTGCAGCGATACCGTGTCGAAGCCGCGTCTTTGCCGATCAGCTTTTGACGCGAGCCGGCGACGATCGAGTCGCACAGGTAATGATTGGACCGGCTGA
>CAUZEO010000123.1:0-13527 GCA_963578625.1 Kiritimatiellia bacterium
AAAGCTCCACGGCGGCGGGGTATCGTCGGGCACGAGATCCCCCGTGCTCGGCAAAGTGCGGAATACAACCGCGTCCCCCTCGGTCTCCGCGCCGTCCCAGGCGGAAGACCGTAGTCTGCAATGCTGTCGCCACGGCATCTTTGGGTAGTAATGGTCTTCCTTATCCATCTAGTTATCATTGTGGGATCGTGTTGCGAAGGTGGCAAGTCGTTTTCGAACAGTTGCGCTCAATCCTCAAATTCATTAATTTTATGGAATGGTAGCCAATGTAATCCTCTCGATGGCGTTTTTCTGGGTGGCGGGAGCCTCGGTGCCCTTGACCGGGACGCCCGACCCGGAGATGCCCGTCGTGGTAAAGGGTTCCCGGGTGAACCTGCGTGCCGGCGCCGCGCTGACCTTCGAAGTTGTGCGCCAGGTCCAGCAGGGGCAGTCGCTCATCGCCAGATCGTTTGAGGGGGAGTGGGTCGAGGTTGTGCCGCCCGAAGGCAGCAGTGTCTGGGTTCACCGGGACTTCATCGAGGACGGGCGGGTCTCGGCGACAGAACTCAATGTGCGGGCCGGGCCGGGGAGTAATTACTCTGTAGTCGGCAGTATTCCGCGCGGAACCACGGTTGAATCGATCAGCGAGCACGGAGAGTGGCTCAAGACCAGGCCGTTTCCGGGATGCACCTTCTGGATCAGTAAGGAGTTCGTTGAGTTGATCATGATCACGGGCCACGCGCCGCCGGCAGAGCCGGAAGTTCCGAAACCGGATCCGGTCGTCCCGGGTTCCACTCATCAGCCCGAGCCACCGCCAGAACCCGAACCCCCGCCACTTGAACTCGTTCCGCTTGACGGACAAGGCGACATGGCCGTGATGGAAGGCGAACTTCGGTTGACCGACCACCTCTTCGGCCGGCCGGCCGCTCACCGCCTGGTGGAAAGCAAAGGCCCGCGAAGGCAAACGGTCTGTTACGTTCACGGAAATCAAAAACAGCTCAGGGGATATCTCGGCCGAAGAATGAAAATCGAAGGCCGCCAATACTGGGCTAAAGACATAAAATTCCCCGTCCTTGTGCCAGAGAAAATTACGATTAGAAAAAAGTAGCGAATATCGAATACTCAATATCGAATATCCAAGTGGGTCCCATCTTGAAATAGGTTGTCACCTCCTAGCAGAAAGGGACGTGGAATGCCAGCGACAAGAGTGAGGTATAGTGAGGCGTTCAAGCGTCAGGAGGTGTCGGAGTTAGAAGGCGGCCGGCAGTGCCGTGCGCATGGGATCGGCGGGACCTTTACGGTGGCGAGGTGGGTTCGTCGGTATATGGCGCGGAAGATGGCCTGCCCGAGGGCGCTCGACCGATCCCCATTCCGATCGTGGCTGCCCATATTGCTCTCATGAGTACGTGGATCGGTTGGAGCAGGCGGGCTTGCCGACCAGTATGACCGAAGAAGACCATTACGCTCAGAATGCTATGGCGGAGCGTATGACATGGGATCCTCCAGCAGGAATACTTTCTGAATCACGAGTTCAGGACGGTGACGCAGACTGCATCGATCCCTTAATTTTCGCACTCCCGAGCAGGCAGATGGGGTGGCCGCGTGAGGGGAACCCCCGCGGGCATCGTATGGGTCGAGCCAGACAAATCGATGGTGCGCGATCCTGGATCGTCGTATCTGAGCCCGCAATCACCCGGGAGCGTCAAATCGCTGATTTTGAAAAATTTCGCCCCTCCTCCGCAGGAGGGGCGAAGGGGGCGGAGCCCCTTCGAGCAAGCATGCAAACGAAGAGCAATAACCAGCCAAAAAGTGACAACTCGAAATCAGGACTCGACCCAATCCCAACCCGCTACTCTTCGCCTCCTCTTCGTTGCTTAAAAAAACCCTGCACCAGCGCCTTGCTTTCCTCCTCTAGAACTCCCTCGAACCAGGTGACGCGGTGAGTGAGATTCGGGTGGTCGAAGATTCGAAATAGCGACCGGGCGCCTCCCCTGTTCGGGTCGGTCATTCCCCAGACCACGATAGGAATTCGAGCCTGCACAATCGCTCCTGCACACATGGGGCAGGGCTCCTTCGTAACGTACAGAACCGTATCTGCCAGTCGCCAGTCTCCAAGAGCCGACGCAGCTTGGGTAATCGCGATGATCTCCGCGTGCGCGGTAGGATCTTTCAGCAGTTCAACCTGGTTGTGTGCCTTCGCAATCAGGGATGAGCCTTGAACGATCACGGCGCCTACGGGCACTTCTCCGGCCTCCGCTGCCTCCGCCGCCTGCCGGAGGGCAAGCCGCATGTACCGATCATCAGGTTGAAATGCGTCCAAGTTTGTTGTGCTCATTGACTCGATTCAGGATGTACGCCCTGCAGGTGGACTTTGTCGATAAAGATAAAGTAGCCCGCGCCCGGACAAGGCCCCTGATCCGAATTGCGCTAAGATAAGGTCCCTTTCGGATGCGATAATGACGAATGTGGGAATACCCAATGCCCAATGAAATCCGAATTCCAAATGACTAAAGATCATTGGAAAATTTTGAAAATGAATAGAATCAGGTTCGAAATTCGTCATTCGGGCTTCTCTTGTCATTGGGTATTTCGTCATTCGTCATTCACACGCCAGCGGTCACGTGGATCGCCTGCTACCATCCATAAGAGCTTATCTTAGAGCCATTCCCTCCTGACCCGAATGATTGACAAGTCCCGCTACTTCCATACATTTTACCCGTGGCCCGACTTCCCCCATGGATCCGTTTACAGATGCGTACCGATGGCGATTTTTCCGCCGTTCACGATCTGGTCGGCGATTTGTCGCTCCATACGGTTTGCCAAAGCGCTCGCTGCCCTAACATTCACGAGTGTTGGGGGCAGGGAACCGCAACTCTCATGCTTCTTGGCGATATCTGTACCCGGGACTGCGCTTTTTGCGCAATCAAGGCGGGCCGGCCGGTCGAGCTGGACGCTGGGGAGCCGTCGCGGGTCGCCGAGGCCGCAGCCAAGATGAACCTTTCGCACGTTGTTCTGACCAGCGTGGCCCGTGACGATCTTGACGATGGGGGGGCCTCGATTTTTGCCGCGACCATCCGGTCGATTCAGGAAATTCTTCCAGACGCCAGCATCGAGGTATTGACGCCCGATTTCGGCGGAGATGAGGACTCGATTCAGAAGGTTTTGGAAGCGTGCCCCGACGTTTACAACCATAATGTGGAGACCGTTCGCCGCCTGCAATCGGTCATTCGGCCTCAAGCGGCCTATGGAAGATCTCTCGGGGTTTTGCGCGCAGCGTCACGATGGGATCCCGCACCGGCGATCAAGAGCGGCGTCATGCTGGGACTCGGAGAGTCCGAACCGGAGTTGATTGCGACCTTTCGCGATTTGCTTGAGGTGGGGTGCGAATTGTTGACACTTGGACAGTATCTTCAACCCACCCGAAATCACGCGGTGGTCCGCCGATACGCGCCTCCAGAGGAATTTGTCCGGCTCAGGGATGTCGCCCTGGAAATGGGATTTGCCGGCGTGGCCTCCGGACCCATGGTTCGTTCGTCCTACAAAGCAGAAGAGCTTCTCGCCCAGGCAATACAGCGGCGGGGAACGCGAATTCACGCGTAGCTTGATGAGCCAATCCCGCGACTTGCTTGTCATTCTCCCGGCATTCAACGAGGAAGGTCGAATTGCCGCTGTCATCGGGAATGTCCTGCCGTTCTGTCCGGCAGTGCTGGTGGTGGACGACGGATCTGAAGACAGGACCACGGAGATCGCCCGATCCGCGGGCGCGGAAGTCATTCGCCTGGAGCCGAACCAGGGCAAGGGCGCCGCCTTGGCCCGCGGATTCTCCTACGCCGCGGAGAAGGAATTCGATGCCGTAGTCACGATGGATTCCGATGGACAGCATCGGTCGGAAGATCTGCCGAATTTCATTGAGGCCCATGCGGTTGGACACCGCGTGGTCGTTGGAAACCGGATGAGCGATGTCGGGGAGATGCCGCCGATCCGCCGATGGACGAACCGATTCATGAGTGGCCTGCTGACTCGCGCCATGGGACAGGATGTTCCGGATACCCAGAACGGATACCGCCTCTACGGCATTGAGATCCTGCAACAAGTGAATGTTGAGGCGAGCCGATTCGCCGCTGAGTCGGAGATCCTGCTCGAAATCGCAGGCCTTGGGATCCCGATCCACTCTGTGCCGGTCCAAACGGTCTATGGGGATGAACGTAGCAAGATCCGTCCGGTTCGTGATACCGTGCGCTTTTTTAAAATGCTGAGACGATACAAGGGCGCGAAGCGCCGTACCCGAAAAAATGAAATCTGACTCTTCCATCCAATCCCACACACCACTATCCCTCCTGGTTATTCGAGGAGTCATCGGCGGGGTCCTGATGGGACTCGCCAACCTGGTGCCGGGAATCAGCGGGGGCACCATGCTGCTGGCCGCAGGCGTTTATCCCGCGTTTATTAATGCCATTGCCGAAATTACGACGTTCCGGTTCCGGCTTCAATCGGTGGTGCTTCTCGGCGCGGTGGTGGCCGCCGCGGCACTGGCCATCCTGCTGCTGGCTGGGGCGGTTAAGGGGCTTGTCGTCGAATATCGATGGATTATGTACAGCTGGTTCATCGGCCTGACCATTGGCGGCATACCCGTGGTGTGGAAGATGGTGAAGAAGCCATCACCCCTGGTGTGGGTCGGCGCCGCAATTGGGTTTGCCGCAATGGCCGGGCTCGCCTGGTTCCAGCTACGCGGTGCCGCCGCGGGCGGTGGCAGCGCTTCCGGTTGGTTCATGCTGCTGGTCGCCGGAACCGCGGGAGCGAGCGCAATGATTCTCCCCGGGGTAAGTGGAGGATACCTGCTCTTGGTGCTGGGCCAGTACGTTCCCATCCTGACTGCGATAGACAGCTTCAAGGATGCGGTGCGGGACATGAATTTTCCCCTGATCTTCGAACTGGGCCTTGGGGTGGGGCTACCGGTCGGACTCGGAATTGTCATTGGAATCGTCGGCGTCAGCAATCTGCTTCGCTTGCTCCTGAGAAAAGCGGAAGCAGCGACGCTGGGGGCGCTTCTCGGATTGCTCGTGGGCGCAGTTGTCGGACTGTGGCCGTTCCAGGAAGGCGAGGAGCCGGAGCTTGGATCGCAGTGGAAAGGGCAGGTGGTTACCGAGGCGGTGCTCTCCGAATTGGCCCCCGAGGATTATCCCACGGAGTTTTTCAGGCCGACCGCGGGTCAGACAGCAGGAGCTGCCGGCTGCATCGTAGCCGGATTTCTCTGTACCGCCCTCATCGCAAGGTTTGGCACCGATGCCACAGGTGCTACCCGGGCCGAACTGCGAGGCTCCGAAGGGTAGGCGTTGCAGAGCAAAATCCCGAAAATGCCTTGTGCTCTGCAGTGAGATCCCACGGATGGGAGGCCTTGCGTTCTACAAATCTGAGTGTTGCCGACTGGTGGTCACTCAGACGCGGGAACTCACCACGGGGCCTCTGCAACCGCGGTCACGCCATCCGTGGGATTTGACTGCTGAGCCTCCGCATCAACGGGATTGACCTGAATCGCTGATGACGTACACTTCCGGTCCTCTTGTAGTACTGACTCGCACTTCCCCTTTCGTAATCCATGACGCACGATGCAAATTTTGATTTTTGGTACGCGGTCCATAATACCCACATCCTTTTGTCACCCACTTCGAGCCTGGAGACGTTTGGCTCTACCACCTTGAATTACCACTTGGTGACCGAGCAGATGGATTCGGTACAAAAAATTCGTATCCGCGAGGGCAGGGTAAAGGCATTCAGGCCTGAGATTATGACGCCGAATTCGTTCCTTGATGCCCTTCTGGAAGGATTTGGGGAGGAGGCAAACGCCTACGGAGACTGGCTTCGAAAACACGAAAAGGAGCTTTGCCTCCTGAAATATGGGTTCAAGATTGCCAAGGAGCATATCAGCGAGGAAATCGTAACCGGGACCCTTGAGCAAATTGCGGAGGAAGTGAAAGAATCAGTCTCGAAATGCGCAGATCCGCTCGCCGCCGTCGTCGTAGGTGTCGAAAAGCCCTGGGAAGTCTGTTTGTTCAAGCTCATGATCGATGTCGTGCAGAAGTCCAGCGAGCCGAACATCCAGGACTTTCACAGCCACGGAATCTTTTCCGCCGAGGATCTCTCCTTCGCCGACCAGAAATCGGACATTGAGCAGACCTTCCAACAAGCCGACCGCGACCCCTCAAGGATGCAGGGACTATACGAAAAGCTCCAAAACGCAAATGTTTTTCACGATTATCAGGACCGCTTTTTTGCCCTGGTGAAGAAGCACGGAGGCCGGTAGGCCTACCGGCTCACATGGCCAGGTTTTTTTTGCCAAAAAAGTGTCATGAAAATGAGACATACTTGACTAAAGGCCGTTAGGTCGTCGTTTAGTCTTAACCGTTGAATGAAAGGAAGTATTTCTCGTGGACAAGGTCGACGTCGTTGCCCTGATGCTTGCCGCTCGTCACGAGCCTGCCGTTAAGGCGAAGCCTGAGTATCTGGTAGCAAAAGCTGAGCTGGATGCCCGCTAATCCCTGCAGGAAGAACTTGCGGCGGAAATCGCCTATTTCGAAGGAGATGAAGACCTGCTTTCCGGAGTGCGTCTTCCGGATGATTCACGCACTCGGATCGTTCAGGCGCTTAGGCAAAACGATGCGGAAATCACTAAAAAGAGTGAATTAATTGAGTTTCAGTGGCGCCCGCTCGCCTACGCCGCCGCTCTGGTGGCCCTGGTCGGCGTCATAGGGGTCGTCCTGAATTTTAACCCAACCTCGATTACGGTCGTCGAGGCTCCCGCGGAAAGTTTTGAACTGATGCAGAAATTCGCGGCACTACAGGTGGCTGAAGGAATCAAGGATCTCGATTATGAAAAAGAGTCGTCCGACGCGCTCGTCGTCTGGCTAAAGAACCGCGATGCTTCCACGGCTGAAAAACTTGATAGCCGTCTTGCCTATATTCCTGCCATGGGATGTAAGATTTACGATTTCCCGGGCCATCAACTGTCCGTGATCTGCTTCGATTTCGAGGAGCATGGGATGGTGCATTTTTTTGTGACGGATATGTCCGGGTTCAATCCAGCTGGGGTAGATGAGTGCTGCGAAACAAAGGCGATATCAAATCGGAACACGGTCTCCTGGCACGACGACGACAACGCCTAGATTCTCATCGCGCACGAGGCCGACCGGGAATTAGCTGAATTCGGATTCGCGGGCTAACTCCTTGATTTGGTGCAACCTCCATCCGCGGGTGACGAAAAAGCCTGAAATATGCGGGCTAAACCTTCAGCTCGTATCCATTGGAGAACTGTAAGGGTTCCCCGTCGTCCACTTCGAACTGGAGAATGCTCAGGCGGATTCGAGTGAGCGCTGCGCCGGTGTTGTGGAACGTCCTGTCCTGATACTCGTAGTCTTCGAAGCACCGGTGGGTGTGTCCAAAATAGATCTCTCGAATTTCGTGCGCCGACCCGCCAAGCGTATCGCGGAGATAGGATAATATTTTTCGTGCGCACCGTCGTTTGGTCATGAGACGAGTCAACACGTTCGGAATGCCCGCGTGCGCGGCCATCCAGTAAACGCGGCCCGCGAATCTGCGATGTTTCCGGTGAGGCTTGTCCCATTGCTCCCGATAGGTTTCGAGGTGCCCTGGCGTGGTGCCGGCATGAAATACGTCGCCATGCAGGAATACTTTTTGCCCCAGTTGCACGTGGTAGGGTTCCCAGTGCAGATTCGGGAGCGTTTCGGCGAGCTGGGCCAGTGCCTCCTTGAAGAGTGCGATGCCGTCGTGGTTGCCGAGCAGGAAGACGAACGAGCAGTGGGAATGGACCGAAGCCAGCTCCGTGATCCACTCGATCGCGGCAGCCACCGACTTTTCGAACCCAGGGTGCTTCGACCAGGTAAAATCGAAGGTATCGCCATTAAATATAAAGAGATCCGAGGCGGCCGCAGTTTCGTGGATTTCTTCCAGGTGGCGATGGGCGGTACTGCGGTTGGTAAATAGGTGTAAATCAGATAAGACGGCGCCCCAAGCGGGCGATTTTTCGACTGGATTAATCATGAATTGAGAATTTCTCCTCCTTGCCTTCAGAATTGGACACGGCGCTAACGATTATGCTCGATTGACCGGCACAAAAGATCGGATTCGATCGTCGAGCGCCTTCTGGTCCGATGAAAATGCGTAAAACGCACCGAGATTCATCAGGGCATCGAGTCCCACCTCTTTTGAGGCGAGGCGGGACTTCCAGGTCGCGAAGCTTGGTATCTTGCCCTCTTCCGAGGCCGTGCGGGTGTCTTCCGCCGACCATTTCGGCAGAAAATCCTGGTGGCCTTCGGAATGAAAATGTTGCTGAACGTCATCCGCGGACAGGCGATCCACATCTTTCTGCAACAGCGAATCTACGGCCGACTTGAACTCGGGCGGCACCTCCCAGAGGCAGTTTCCATAAAAATCGTCCAGCTCGACGCCCGCGGCGAGTTGAATGTCAGGATCGTCGGCAACCCTGGAAACCGGTGCCTCGAGCGGGTCGGCCCGGTACCCGGCCGCGGCTTTGGGCGGCATGGTGAATACGTCCACCCCCGCAAGATCCCCAATCTGATCGCCACTCCGGATGCTGGCGCCAATGAGGAGGGTGTCCGTTTCCCCCGCGTCACGCAGGGCGATCAACTCACGCTGCGTGGCCAGGGTCGCTTTCTCGCCCACGTTCAGTCCGTCGCCCAGGTGATGGTCCGTCACGAAAGAATTCAGGCGACCCATGAATACATTCACATACGCCGGTTTCGTAAGCCGGGCTGCGACATAATTCTGCCGGGCTGAAAACCCGAGGGTGAAGTTCAGCGGAATCCCGTCAGACCGGAGAGTGCGCGCGGCGAGGAATCCCGAGGGCGTAAGGGGCACTTTGACGATGAATCTTTCCGGGCACAGTTTGTAGTAGCGCCGCCCGTAGGCAACCGAGCGTTCGACATCATTCGCCAGGTCCGTGTGCAACTCCACGCTGACGAAGGAGTCAAAACGCTTCACCAGCCGGAGACCGTGATAGGCATTCAATACGAAGGCGATCTCAAGGACCAGGGTCTTATCATCGATTTCCGGATTCGCCTTTTGCAATTCGGCGATCGCTTCCTCGATCAACCCGTCGTAAATCCCTTTTTGAATCTCGTTATTCAGAAGCGAATTGTTGGTGGTGAGAGCAGTGAACTCCTCCGTCCAAAGTGATTCGGCCACCTCCATATCTCCGGTATCGAGCCAGAGGCGCGTTCCCGTATCCTTGATTGCCTGCCATACGGAATCTTTCGAAACCTCCGCGGCGCCGGGATCCGTATTTTCCTCGAACTTTCGCAGGACAAAATTGTGGACAGTATCGGAGAGTTGATTATTCATGAACTTGCTGACCGTAAGATGTAGACAATTACGTTTCCCTGACCTCCACCGAAGTGGGAGGCGATTCCCATCAAACCGTCAATATCCTCCTTAATTCCGTAAAAGCAATACCGCAAATTTAATGCCAGAAATATAAATTGCTTACACCGGCGTCCCACAGAAAACCGACGGACTTTGTAATGGCTGACCAACCGGCTACAATCTTCCTAATCACCACAAAAAAGGAGATTGGACAATGCCAGTGAGGTCAGCCGGGAAAAAGAGTGTCATATCTCGCCCGATTTGTGAATTGATTCCGTCGCGCATGGTGTCGAAGCTTGCGCGCAAGCACGGTGTGAAGTCCCGAGGGATTACGCCATGGAGCCATGCGGTGAGCCTGCTCTATGCGCAGTTCACGCACGCGATCGAACTCAATGACGTGTGCGACGCGCTGCGTGCGAACCGTTCTTCGATGGCCCGTATTCGCGGAGCACAGCCGCCGAGCTGCAACGGCTTGTCGCACGCGAACAAGAATCGGAACCCGAAGATGGCCGAGGAGTTGTTCCGGAGTATGCTCGATCATCTGCAAGGGCAACGTCCTGGCTTTGGCGGGGTGAAGTTCGGTCGACTCCCGCGCCGATTCAAGTGCACCGTGCATGTAGTGGACTCCACCACTATCAAACTGTTTGCCAATTGCATGGACTGGGCGCGACACCGCGACCGTATTGATCGAAGACGCGAATACCAATGACAACGAGTTTCAAGGGCTCAAGGTTGACTTGAATACGAAAAATATGCGTCGCATCACTGTGCGAGACGTAGAGGCAAATGACAACGACGACGAAGGCGTTGATGTCGACATCAACACCGGTGGGGACGTGGACGCCGATCTGCTAAATGTGACTTCAACCGAAAGCCGGATCGACGGGTTTGGGCTCGATATCTCGGCGGGGGGCGACGTCAATATCGACCTGCAGGACGTAGTCGCCAGCAACAGCGGGGATGACGGGATCAATATGAATCTTTCAGTCGGAGGCGACATCTTCGGCACAGGGCGGCGGAACAGCGTGCACGATAACACCCAGGATGGGGTCCTCGTCGACGCCACCGCAGGCGGAACTGTCGACGTCGATTTCGGAAACTCAAACCTCGGATTGAACTCCTTTTCCGACAACGGAGGACTCGATCTGAACAACATCAATTCAGGTGACTACACGATCAACGCGGAAGGCAATTTCTGGGGAACCTCAACTCCCACCATCGGCGAAGATATCAGCGCCGGCGTGAACGCCGCAACTCCGCTGCCAGTTAACCCGAATCAGTGACCGATACGCGGCGAATTTGAAACTTTCGTAAATCCTGCGAAATCACAGGTGGCTATTTTTGATTTTCGATTGGACGTTGCTTTACGGGTATTTGTTCTCCATCAAAAATAAGCAGGTCCATATCTTAACTATTGCGGACCCAACCCGTCTCCTGTACGTTCCAACCCATGGTCCGGGGCGTGGCTCAGCCTGGTAGAGCGTCTGAATGGGGTTCAGAAGGTCGCTGGTTCGAATCCAGTCGCCCCGACCATGAAATCCCCCCCCCGAAAATACACAAAACTCCAATAAAACATGGAGTATTGTGTTTCTCTGTCGATTCTCCATTCGTATCCATACGGACACATAGTATGCCTATAGAGCCGAAAAAGCGGACACAGAGGGGACACACATTTCGCGATTGAACGAGAGGGGAGGGGCCGACCGGTATACCCTTGCCCACCCCGCCCCCCTGTTCTCACATTGTATATGTCCCCGGAATTTTTTGGCTTCCGCCCGTGGACGTTGGCCAGCGGGGATCATCCACCTCTGCCACCCTTCCCTGGGTCATTCCTCGAAAGGTTGAGGTGCCAACCTGGGGTGAGTGCTGAAACGGGGGATGCGAGGCTGCTATCGGCTACTCGGATACTGGGATCAGGACTGGTGGCGGTGTTTCAAGCGCACCGAATCGCGTGTATCGGCTCTCGGTTGGTCAGTAACGTCAGACCTCTCCAGTTTCCATTGATGAAATGGAGTCCCACGCCAGCATCGTCCGCATAGCCGCAGGGGCATGCGTCTCTTTACGAGTTCGGTGGGGGAAAAATCTCCCACACCCCCTTGATCCCATCCTCCCGGGAAAAGCCCCGGACGCCTTCTCCCCTCCGGGGGCGTCCCCGGCGTTTCCCTCCGCTTTTCCGTTCCGTCATGAGCTCGAAGAACCGATGTTCAGCGACTGCGGCCCAGACAGACACGGAACCCCCGGCTGCTGAACGTCAACGACGGACGGTTCCCGTAGCGGAACGCCGAGCGCGCGACCTCGGCGGAACTGAGCCAACAGCCGCCGCGATTGACGCGGTACGAGCCTCCCGAGGTTTGCGCACTGCCATCGGTCGGAGTTCCCTCATAACTATCCACATAAACATCCTCGCACCACTCCCACAGGTTCCCCGCCATGTCGTACAACCCATACCCGTTCGGCGCCGCCGTGCCCTTCTGCTTGTGACCCCTCCACCCCGCTTCAGCTAAGGCTCTTCCCATGAGAGCGCTCCTTCACGCCGGTCCCAGCGGGCATGTGCCCGCGCCACCCGAAAAGCGATTTCTTATCAATACGTATATATCGATCCAGCCATCGTTATTATAATCGGTAGTACAAACACCGATTCCCCAACTGTTATCGCCTACTTTCGCTTGTTCAGTTACTTCTTCAAAAGTTCCGTTGCCGTTGTTGCGATAGAGTGCGTTTTTACCTTTAACCATGATATGTTTATCTTCAATTTTCCAGCCGTTAACGATATATATATCTTGGTTTCCATCTCGATTATAATCAAGAAATGCGGTTCCACAACCGACTGATTCCAGCAAATGTTTTTTCTCTTGGCTGCCACTGTAGGTAACGGTGTGAATACCTGCTTCCTGGGTCACGTCGGTAAAAACAGCGAATCCGTAAGGCACAGGAAAGTCTAGGAGTGCAGTGAATAGAATAATGAGTAAGGTTAAGTGACTTGGGTAATTCTTCAAGATCTGCAGGAACCACTTGTTTGTTCACTGATACAGGGATGCATGGAACGTCTCACCAACTTCCTATGCTGCCAAGCAGGAGCTTTCGTTCGGGAGATCCTTCTTCCCGTAGTTTAGTTACACGAGGGCCATTAAAAGGCTCACGTGACTTCATCCAAGCGTTTTGATAACACATTAAGCAAACTCGGCGTTCTTGTTGTGATTGATTAGCTGCTCCTCTATGATAAAGCCAGCCATCAAAAAAAACAGCTTGACGGGGTTTAGCGAGTACAAACTTTTCATCTGGGAAAGTTGGGTGTCCTTCCGGTGGACGAAATAGTGCCCGCTGACTACCCGGGACAATGACGATAGGACCATTTTCCATCGTTAGTTCATCCAGAAAATATCCGCAGTTAATTTGTCCGGGCAAACTTCCGTAGGGTGTACCGCGAGGATCAACAGGCCAGGGACCATCGCGATGCCAGTTTTGATCGGTTGCTCCTGGTTTTGTGACACGCGACGTGGCACTATGAAGTTGTACGCAGTTTCCTAATATTGCTTTAATTCGTGTTATTACCGGAGGATTATCAATTAGAAAGCCGAAGCGTTCATCCTGTTCTAATAGTTCCCCAATGAAATGTGAATCTGAACGTACTTCGTCTAGCGATTGTTTTTCCTTATCGACTTTTTCATGGGTTTCGTCAAGTGTTGTTCTAAGTATGTTCAGTTGCTCTTCTGTTAATGCATCTTCAATAACCAAGTATCCCCATTTGAGGAAAACATCAACTTCTGATTGTAATTCTGCTGAGAGTTGGGAGTTGAGCTCAGTTGGTACGATTGGTCTTGGTTCTGACATGTGATCTCCTGAGGTTCTTTTTTTGTTATTTGATTACTTTCATGGGCATTTTACAGCTAGTTAGTTAAGATTTGGTGTCCCTTTTTCAATTATATCTAATTGCTGATTTACTGCTATATCTTCAAAAACTTGTGTTATCCCACTGGGCCAATGGACTTCAATCCTCTCAATAGACTCATGGTCTGATACACCCAATAGAACTCTTGGGTCTTGGCTGCAAAGATAGCTTGATCCCAGCCGAACTTCACGTATCACAACGTTGTCTCCAACTTTGTAGGTCAGGCGCGTTCCAACGCCATTTAACGATGGAGCATGAGGACT
>CAUZEO010000124.1:0-13523 GCA_963578625.1 Kiritimatiellia bacterium
CTTACAACCAGGATGCCGGCTGATTCGGAATCCAGCCCCGGGACATTACATCGCTAAGCGTGAGGGCGAGCATGATTCCCAGCCAGACGAAAGCACCGATAGCGACGACCCACAGGATCTTAGGGTTGTATTTTAGGTGCATGAAAATGCTGATGACGAGCGCCGCCTTGACGATGGCGATGCCGAGCATGACCACATTGTTCATTACGCCCATGTTGAGATAGGCCGCTCCCACGGTGAGAAGAGTGAAAACCATCAGCGCTCCGAAGATCGCGAGGTACAGCCCTACCGGGCAAACATGATGTTCTGTGTCTGACATGAGCGTGGCTTCCTAGTGTCTACCGATAAGATACAACAACGGGAAAAGAAAAATCCATACGATGTCGACGAAATGCCAGTAGAGGCCGAACATTTCAATCGGGGTATAATACTCGGTGGCAAACCGATTCTTCGCCGTTAAAACCAGGAGCCAGATGATCAGCCCGACCCCGATGACCATGTGCAGCGCATGCATCCCGGTCATCATGAAATAGAATCCGACGAAAAGCTCAACTTCGCCCTGATTGATCTCGACGATTCCGTGACCGTTATCCTCGCCGGCGGGTTCGGCATGTTCCGTGGGTTCCCCGTGCGCGGCCTCGGCCGCATGGTGATCCGCCGGCTCGCCGACCTCCGCGTGGACGGGTTCGTCATGTCCGACTGCAGCGGAGTGGTCGCCGTGGCCGGCAACCACGAATTTTCCATCGTCGTGGAATTCGAAATGGCGGCCGGGAATCATGTTGTGTTCGAATTTCGCGCTGTATTCGACCACCTTGACACCGAGGAAAACGCATCCCAGGAACATGGTAATCACCAGCCACTTAATGATTCCCGCCTTTCTTCCCAGCTGCGCTGACCGAACCGCCAGGGCCATGGTCAAACTACTGCCGATAAGCACCACGGTATTAAAGCAACCCCAACCGATCGCCAGCGAATAGCTACCGGCGGAAAACGCTTCAGGAAACTTTAAGCGGTAGACGGCGTAGCCGCAGAAGAGGCCTCCGAAGAACATGATTTCCTGGGCCAGGAAAATCCACATGCCGAGGGAGGCAGCCTGCGACTGCTGCTCCATGTCATCGAAGTGATGCGCAAGATATGGCGATGAATGCGCGTCAGACATGGCGGGATCCCTTGGTGTACGCATAGGCTTCTTCCGTGACAATCGGGTTTTTCACGAAATTGTGCGCTATCGGCGGGGACGTGGTTTCTTCCCACTCCAGGCCCTTGGCCCGCCACGGATTGGGGCCTGCCCTCTTTCCAAACACGAGGGAGAACGGGAGATAGCACAGCACCATCAGGAAACCGAACCCAAGGACGGACGCGCCCGCGGATGAGAGCAACTGGAGGAGTTGCCACTGTTCCGGATACTCGTAATATCTCCGGGGCATGCCCAGGTAGCCGACGATAAATTGCGGGAAGAAGGTGAGGTTGAATCCGATAAATACAATGACGGAAGCAAACTTTGCCGCAGTCTCGTTGTAAATGCGCCCAGTCATCTTGGGCCACCAGAAATGGAGGCCCGACAGGAACGCCAGAACCATCCCACCCACCATCACGTAGTGGAAATGCGCCACCACGAAATAGGTGTCGTGAAGATGAATATCGATTGCCAGCGTCGACAGGTACAACCCGGTGAGGCCGCCGACGGTGAACAGTCCGATAAATCCGAGGGCATAAAGCATGGGTGTTTCGAACGAGACGGACCCCTTGTAGAGCGTGGCCACCCAGTTGAAGATCTTGATTGCGGTGGGAACTCCGACGAAAAACGTAAGGAAAGAGAAAATCAGTCCGGCGTAGACGGACTGGCTGCTTACGAAAAGATGATGCCCCCACACGAAGAAGCCGATGATGGCGATGGCAAGGCTGGAGAAGGCGATGAACTCGTACCCGAAGACGCGCTTGCGGCAGAAGCAGGCGATCACCTCGCTGATCACGCCGAACCCAGGCAAAATCATGATGTATACGGCGGGGTGGGAATAGAACCAGAAGAGATGCTGAAAGAGGACCGGATCCCCACCCAGCGCCGGGTCGAAGATCCCGATTCCCAACCCCCGCTCGGCGATGATCAACAACATGGTGATGGCGATGACCGGCGTGCCGAGCACCATGATGATACTGGTGGCGTAGGCCGCCCAGATGAAGAGCGGCAGCCGGAACCAGGTCATTCCCGGCGCGCGCATTTTGTGGACGGTGACGATGAAATTCAGGCCCGTGAGAATAGACGCGAAGCCTGCGACAAATACGCCGAAGGTCGCGGCGATAACATGCCCGTTGGCATACGTCGAACTGTATGGCGTGTAGAATGTCCACCCGGTATCGACGCCGCCGTTAATGATAGCGAAGAGCGCGAACAGGCTCCCGATCGAAAAGAGGTACCAGGTCAAGAGATTCAACCGTGGAAACGCGACGTCCTTGGCCCCAATCATCAATGGAATCAAAAAGTTCCCAAGCGTGGCGGGAATGGAGGGCACGAGGAAAAAGAAAATCATCGCCACGCCGTGCATGGTGAACATCTTGTTGTAAATCTCGGCGGAAAGGAAATCACCCTGGGGGGTCATTAACTCGATGCGGAACAGGGTTGCCGCAACCGCACCCACCAGGAAATAGAAGGTGATCGTGCACAGGTAGAGAATGCAGATCCGCTTGTGATCCAAGGTTAACAGCCACGATTTAACCGTGGTTGCCCAATTCAGGTAGTGGATCCGACGTTCCTCGGGAGCCACTTCATTCGCCGTAACACCTGGCGCACTCATTGTTCCATCCTCACATACCGTTGACCGGTCGTATCCGGTTCCAAGGCGTCGTTCAATAACGCGCTTTCCGGTGATTCGGGGGTTTCCTCGTCGGTTGTTGAATCTGCTTCTTCGGTGCCGGCGATCGATTTGAGGTAAGCGATGATCTGCGTTATCTGTGCGTCCGTGACCATCCCTTTGAAACTGGGCATCACCTTGGGGTATCCCCTCACGATCTGGCCTTGCGGATTCATCATCGAATCCTTGATATAATTCTCATCCGCAAGAATTTCCCCTCCGGAATCGAGTGGCTGCATGGTGCCGAAGACTCCCGCCAGGTTGGGCCCCTGGGAATTCTTTCCGTCATGGTGGCAGGTCGCGCAGCCCAGGGAAGTAAACAGCAGTTCGCCCGCTTCCACCGGGGAGAGTGACGCGTCGGCGCCCCCCTCCAGCCAGGACTCGTAATCGGACGGCGTCATGACATACACCTTGCCACCCATCCGGGAGTGTTCTGTGCCACAGAATTCCGCGCAGAAGAGATGGTAGGTGCCGATTTTCGTGGGGGTGAACCAAAGCTGAGTGTACCGACCGGGCAACACATCCTGCTTCACCCGGAACTCCGGGACATAAAAACTGTGAATCACGTCTTCCGACGTCATGGTGCACTTTACCGGCTGACCGAGTGGGACGTGGAGGTTGTTGATTTCCCGTTTCCCATTCGGGTGCTGAATCTTCCACATCCATTGTTTTCCAGTCACCAGGATTTCCATAGCGTCAGCCGGAACGATCCGCATCTTGAAAAACAGGTGGGCACCCCAGAAAAACATCACAAATGCGAGGATCAGGGGAACGACTGACCATACGATTTCCAACAGGTTGCTTCCATGAATCTCTTCGGGCGCCGGCTCGTCTTCGCTTTTCCTGCGATATCGAATCCCTAAATAAAGTAACGCCAGCGCAATCCCCACCGTGAAGATCACGCTCACTATGGTTAGGAACCAATAAAGCAGATCGACTTCACCGGCAAAGCTTGATGCGGCTTCAGGAAATAGTTCGAATTCGTTCATTCTATGGGCTATTTACAAGTTATGATTGTTTCAGAGCCATCGTGCGCATCGCCCGTTTCTCCCGTTTCTCCCGTCGCAGCAGGACGAACATCAAAGATCCCAGGGCGACAAGGGTAATTGCGCTCGCGATTCTCAAAATATTCATGATGAAAAAGGAATACTCTCCGGTTACGTGGTCGTACCGGAAGCAGATCAATGAAAGCTTATCGATGATGGTTCCGATCTGCCGGCGCGATGCTTCCACCAGGCTCAACCGGAGGTCGCGCGGTTCGTAGACGATGCCCGGCAACATGCGGGAGACCACGCCATCCTGGGTGGCAACCACAATGCCGCTGCCATGCGCGAATTCGTCGGTCTTGGGGTCGTACTTGAATCCGTAGCCGACCGCATCCGCGAGTTTCTCGATCTGGTCTTGCTCGCCCACCAGGAAATGCCAACCGCTCTCGGTTTCCGGCCGGCCGTACGCCTCCAGATACTTTTCTTTCTTGTTGGCCGCGAGAACATGGGTTTCTTCGTGATCAATGCTCACCGCTACGACCTGAAAATCCTCGCCCGGTTCGTACGAGATTCTACCGAGACTATCCACCATGCCGTTGAGGATCAACGTGCAGAGCATCGGGCATTCGTAATAGACCAGAGCGAGCACCACCGGCTTGCCGTCGAAATAGGAACCGAAATCGACCACCGCCCCCGTACTGTCCCGAAATCGAAGGTTAAGAGGGATTTGCGCATTGAGTTTCTGCTCAAATTTTATGTCCGAGTTCGGGGACGCCGGGACCGCGGACTGAGCAAACGATGACGGGGCAGCGCCACAGCCAACCGCCAGGCATGCGATTCCAATCATTCTGATGACTTTTCGAATTCGCATCGACTTACTCGGAGGACTCCGTGCCCTCCTGGTCCATACCCGGGACCGGCTCGAAAACCGGAATGCCGGATTCAGCTACGATTTCCACGGCCCTGTCGATCGGGATCTTTGCCAACCCCGCATCCGAATCAATCCATTCATAGTGAGCCACCAGGTTCTGCTCGGTGCGGCGATGCTCGGCCAGTTCGTCACGGGGAAAGACCTGGAGCCGGGGGCCGGGAGGCAGGGTACGCTCCCGCGCCAGCGGAGAGGCAACATTGTTGCCCTTTTCCGTATCCCACTCCTCGTATTTGTTCATCATCATCTTCATCGCCACGAAGGTCAACGCAGTCGTTACCAGGACAGTCGCGACCGAGATGACGATTCCACGAATATGGATATCGTTGTCCTGCCAGTCAGGATTCGGATTTTTTGCGTCCATGCTTTGCGGCTTCTTATCCATGAGGTACGGCCTCCGTGGTCACTGGACTCGCATCAAAACGTGGATCGTGAAGCGGCAGCAGCGGCCTCCGTCTTAGCTGTCCCAGGAAACACCAGACATAAACCGACAACAACGTCAGCGGCAGCACGACGTGAATCAGCGCGATCTTGAAGCCCTCCGGATAAAACGCGGGCATGATCTGCCAATACAAGTCCACGATCCGGGTTGCGAGAATCCAGTACGCGACCTTGATCAGAATGTTCTTATTCAATTTCGCGTGGCGCATCAGAAGGATCAGGAACGGCACCGCAAAGTGGAACAGCATCAACATGACGGCAACAATATTCCAACCGGTGCCGGACCGGGCGATGTAATAGGGAATTTCCTCCGGGAGATTCGCCGCCCAGATAATCAGGTACTGCCCGATCGAGGTATACGCCCACAAGACCCCGAACGCGAAAGTAAGCGTGCCGACATCGTGAAAAACCACCTTGGTCATTTTGTCGGAGAGCGGTTTGTACTTCGAAAGCTTGGTGCCGACAATGATGCAGAACGCCAGCGTGGTGAGACCCTGGGAGATAAAGAAGATGGGGCCATACATCGACGAAAACCAGTGCGGCTCAAGGGACATGACCCAGTCCCAACCAGCTACGGTGGCCGCCAGTACATACAGGACAACGCCGGGACCGCTGAGTATTCGCATCGGCCGGTTTAAGGTGATGTCGCCCGTCTCGTCCTGCCGGATCGACCACATATTGAGAAAGAAGGCGAGACCTCCCCAGACCAGGAAAATGATGACAGCGCGCATCAGGAAGCCGCCGAAGTTCAGGTAGGCGGATTTCTTTTCGAGTACCGGGTCCCCTTCCGAGCCATACCAGCCACCGTGATCGGGACTCTCGGCGTGAACGGCCGCTCCGTCTTCCGCGGTCTGGGCTTCATGTACGACGCCGCGATCCGCGCCGTACAGATGGTTCATTCCACCCATGACGATGGGAACAAACAGGAGCACCATCACCGGCAGGAGACGGGTATTTGCTTCAAGAATTTTCCGCAGAGCAAATCCCCAATGCCCGCCGGTCAGGTGATGGAGCATCAGGAACCCGAGGCTCCCCGCGGGAATGCCCACCACAAGAATGTAGCCCAGCAAATAGGCCTGCCAAAATGGGCCGGATCCGGAAATCCCCCACAGAATCAAGGACAGGGCGATAAGAACCGCGCTTATGGTAAATGCTTTACCCTGAGCCTTTTCCAGTTTCGCCTGGAGCGATTCAGTCATGCTCATCGTGCTCCAGTGCCTCAAGGTGGGTTCGATCATCTTCCGGCAATTTCGCCGCGCTCGCGTACTGGCTCAGCTGCAGCGCGCGAATATAGGATACCACTGCCCAGCGGTCTTCCGGTTTCAATTGGTAGCCGTAGCCGGACATCACGCCAAAGCCGTTCGAAATCACATCGAAGATATATCCTACTGGCTTGTCGGGGTTCGAGCGGAGATCGTCGGTGTGGTAATTTGAAGGTTGCTTGTAGCCTCGCTGCACAATCATGCCGTTTCCGTATCCTGATTCCCCGTGGCAGGGAGTACAGTAAATGCGGAACCGGTTCTGGCCTCGCAGCACCACCTCCCGGGTCACTTCAATAGGAATCTCGGTCAGGAAATCGCCATTCTCATCCCGTCCGCGGTACAACGCGTCATCTTCATTGAGATGTCCAACCGGAACCGTCCCCGGCACAAGTTCCCGGGCTGACCGGTTGTCTCCGAAGAACGTGGTCTTCTCGTACGGTTCGAATTTGGGCTGGTCGAACATGTTTCTGCGAATTCCGCAGCCGGGGGTCAGTGTTGCCACGACCACTAGTGCAGCGCAGATGGTGAATGGATGGTTCATAGACTTCACCCCGACACCTCGTGCACTTCCACCGCGCCGGCGGCTTTCAAAAACGCGCGTGTCGATGCGCCGTCGTACTTCGGGTCTTCCGCCTCGATGGAAAGAAAAAATCCGTCGTTGCTGGCTCTTTCGAAATCCGGAGTGTTGAACACGGGATGGTACGGCTGCGGGAGACCATTTAACCCCAACATGAAAAACATGGAGCTGAGCCCGGCGAGAAGAATCATGCACTCGAAAATGATGGGAATAAAAATCGGCCAACTGAAATAGGGCCGGCCGCCGACGTTAAGCGGATATGCTATGGCGGAAACCCAGTACTGAAGCGCCAGGCCCCCCAACGCCCCGGTTATTCCCGCAACCAGGACGATGGCGGACAGTTTACTCCGCTTCATGCCCAATGCCTCCGCCAGCCCGTGAACCGGAAATGGGGAGTGCCCGTCCGTCTTCGTATACCCCTCGGCGCACGTCTTCCGCGCTGCCTCGTAAAGGGCTTCGGGCGATTCGAACCGGGCCACCAGTCCGAACAGCTTGGGCATATTTTCCATCTCACTCATTCAATAAACCGTTGGCCTAGTTATCGTCTTCCTGGGATTTCTTGTGCACGATTTCCCGAATTTCAAAAATCGAAATCATCGGAACCCATCGCATGAAGATACACATGGCAAACAAGAAAAACCCGATCGTCCCGATGTAGAGCATCCAGTCCCATTTCGTCCCCGCGTACATGTCCCAGGACGAGGGCATGTAATCACGGTGCAGGCTTTGCACCACGATGACAAAGCGCTCCAGCCACATCCCGACGCCGACGACCAGCGTGATCAACCAAAGAATCACCGCATTCATCCGAATACGCCGGAGCCACAACAACTGGGGAATAATTCCGTTGCAAATGATGAGCAGCCAGTACTGAAAGGCGTAAGGCCCGAAGTACCGGTTCTTCATGACCGCTTCCTCGTACAGGGCGCCGCTGTAGTACCCGAAAAACGCCTCGGTCAGGTAGCCGTAGACGACAATCAAGCCGGTGGCCAACATGATCTTCGCCATGTTGTCGATGTGGCGATCGGTTATGATGTGCTCAAGGTTGTACCATTTTCTCACCGGGATCATGAAGGTGAGCACCATGGCGAAGCCCGCGTAAATGGCGCCGGCCACGAAGTACGGCGGGAAAATCGTGGTGTGCCATCCCGGCACCAGGGAGATCGCGAAATCGAGGGAGACCACGCTGTGCACCGAAACCACCAGCGGAGTGGAAAGGCCGGCCAGGAGGAGATACGCGATCTCGTACCGGTGCCAATGTCGAGCCGAACCGCGCCACCCCAGCGCAAAAATCCCGAAGACGGTTCGCGCAACCTTGGTTTTGGCGCGGTCCCGCATGGTGGCCAGGTCGGGGATCAGCCCGGTGAACCAGAACACCAGGGAAATGATCAGATAGGTCGTCACCGCAAAGACGTCCCAGATCAATGGACTGCGGAACTGGGGCCACAGACCCATCGTATTCGGATACGGCATCAACCAGTAGAAAACCCACGGACGTCCCAGGTGAAGAAGCGGGAACATGCCGGCGCAGGCGACAGCAAAGAGCGTCATCGCTTCCGCGAACCGGTTGATCGCCGTCCGCCACTGCTGTTTGAAAAGGAAAAGGATCGCCGAAATCAACGTTCCCGCGTGGCCGATTCCAATCCACCATACGAAATTGATAATGGCAAAGCCCCAGGCAACCGGAATATTCAGCCCCCACACGCCGACCCCGTTCAAGAGGAGCCAGGTGATCGACATCATCAGGCAGCCAACCCCCATGAAGCCCACTGCCGTCGCGATGTACCACTGTTTCGGAACGTGTCCGGACAGCACCACATCCGCTACCGACGCGCCGACCGTCTCGTAAGTCTGCCCGGGTGCAATCACCGGCGACACTTCGCCCAGCACGCTCGGTCTATCTATCGGCTCGTTTGCCATCAGCCGTGGTCGTTTCCTTCATCGCTCGATTGTTCAGGGTGCCCGGCGCCACCCCCATTCAATGCGGGATTCGGATTTCGAACCTTCGCATGGTAGGTAGTGCGGGGCCGCGTGTTCAACTCCGCCAACATTCCGTAATTCAATCCGCTCTTGCGCGCCTTGGCGATCTTGCTGTCCGGGTCATTCATATTCCCGAACACGATGGCCTGCGTCGGGCACACCTGTTGGCACGCAGTGACAATTTCACCGTCCCCGATCGGCCGGTTGCCTTCGCGCTTTGCCTTGATCCGGGTCCGGTTGATGCGCTGCACACAGTACGTGCACTTTTCCATCACGCCCCGGTACCGGACCGTGACATCCGGATTCCGAACAGCTTTTCGCCACTCTTCCTTGTCGTCCGCGTACTTGAAGAAGTTAAACCTGCGCACCTTGTAGGGGCAGTTGTTGCTGCAGTAGCGCGTGCCGACACAGCGGTTGTAGACCATCTGGTTGAGTCCTTCGGCGCTGTGCACCGTGGCCCCAACCGGACAAACGGTTTCGCACGGCGCAGTCTCACAATGCATGCAGGGGACCGGCTGGTTATGAACCTTCGGGTTCTCGACATCCCCTTCGAAATACTTGTCGACACGAATCCAATGCATCTCGCGCGCGGCCAGGACCTGGTCCTTTCCGACAACCGGGATGTTGTTCTCGGCCTGGCACGCGATGGTGCAGGCATTGCATCCGATACACTTCGACAAATCAATCGCCATGGCCCACGCATTCTCGGTGCCGGCGGCACTGTAGTCGTACTTCTGCTTGTACAGCGTCATGTCGCCGGGCGGCGTGTGGCCCACTTCGTGGACGAATCCGGGATGCTCGGGGTGCTTTGTATATTCGCTTATCGTCCCCTCACGGTAGTGATGACGACCCTTGATCTTGTCCCACTCCTGCACCGTCGGATGGTGTTGGGTGGTAGCCAACATGTGAATCGCGCCGGTTCGCTTTACGTCTAAGTCGGCAACGGTCCAGGATGCGCTTGCAGTGCGAAGGACATTGACGTCGGTTCCCACCGCTTTCCCGTCTTCGGCGGCGACGCGCCCCCCGTGCATCCGTCCGTAGCCAAGCGCCACCGTGATGGACCGGGGAGCATGGCCAGGCGCCACCATGACCGGCAGGATAATGGACTGTTCGCCCTTCGTGATTTTGACGGTGGGCGCTTTTTCGATGGCCCGGGCCCCACGCTGGGTATCGATTCCCAGTTCGTCCGCGGTTGACTTGCTCATCAGCGCTGCGTTGTCCCAGGTCAGGGAAGTGATTGGTCGAGGCAATTCCTGCAGCCAGCCGTTATTAGCGAACCTCCCGTCGTAGGTCGCAGGATCCGCGCGGAAATTAAGCTCGATGCCTTCCGCGGCGGGTGCGGGTGCCGGAAGATCCGAAGTAATCGAAGTACTCGTCCGCTTCCTCGATGATAGCGCATCGATGGAGTTTGGCGATGCCGCGGAGCCGGCAATCACCCCGTCATGCAACGCACGGCGCCAGGCTTTTTCGTCGTCTGTAAGAAGCCCTCTTTCCTTCCAGTATTCCTGGAGCACGTCAATCGCACGCATCCCTGCGTTCCCTGCCAGGGCGGCAAGCACTTCGTGAATGGAATTGCCTCCGTAGATCGGCTCGATCAACGGCTGTACAATCGACTCGGTCCCGTCGAAGGCACGTGCGTCGCTCCAGGCTTCCAGGTAGTGGGCCTCGGGAATGTGCCAGTGACAATGGCGGCCGGTTTCGTCGAAATAGAGGCCGAAGTGAATCAGATTCGGGACGCTCCCCATCGCGTCTTCAAACCCGAGGTCCGAGGGGGCCTCGTAGACGGGATTTACGCCGAGCATGACCAGCGTCGTTACTTCTCCCGCTTTCATGGCCTCAGTCAGGGCGGTGATCGATTTTGTCTGGTTCTCGGCCCGCGCGGCCACCGGCCGAATGTGCGTGACCGTATGTCCGTCGTTACCAAGTTCGTGATTGATCGCGTGAACGAGCGCATGAACAACCGGCGGTTGCGCATCCCCGGCCACCACGATGCTGCTGCCTTTGTGCGCCTTCAAATCGTTGATGGCCGCCTGTAGAAATGCATCAAACGCTTCCACGGTATCTTCGCCGTCCACCTGCACTCCGACCCCGCGTGCTACGGCGCGCGTCACCGCTTCCATGTCGCTCGATCGAACCGGCACCCGGTGGTCCGCGGAGGCTCCAGTTACTGAAGGATTCGTTTCCGCGACATAAATCCGGTTCATCCTGTCCGGTTCATCCGGGTTCCTGCGCGAAGCAACGTCACGCGCGGGCCGGGCAAACGCGAGGCTGGAAACCATGAAGTCCGCGTCAAGGGAAAGCACGATGTCGGCCTTTGCGTAATCGTAAACGGTATCGACCGCCTTGCCGAACGCAAGCTTCGCCCCCACCACAACATTGTCGCGATTCAGCGATTCGTACTGGTGCCAGGTCGAGGCGGGATAAAGCTCCTGGATGGCCTTGAGCTGCGTGGCGGCGGTCGGTGAAGTTATTGTGCCGGTGAGAATTCTCAGGCCACGGCCCTGGCCTGACGCTTCATCCGCGAGCATCCCCTCAAGGTCCCCGAGAAAACGTTGCCAGGTGCTGGGCCGGCCCATTTTCCTTGGCGTTTTTGAGCGGTCAGGATCGTAGAGCCCGAGAACGGAGGCCTGGGCAAAAGTGTCGGTCGAACCGAGGCTGGCCGGATGATTCGGGTTTCCTTCCACCTTGGTCGGACGGCCCAGGTGACTTTCCACCAGAACTCCCTGGGCATACCCGCCCAGGCAGAAAACGGTTGCAAACAGCAGGGGCTGCCCGGGAACAGCTTCCTCCGGGGGCTTTACGTAGGGCACAATCAGCTCGCTGGGTTGCTTTGTGCACGCCGTTAGTCCGCCCAGCGCCATCGACGCGCCCATCACCTTGATAAATCCTCGGCGGCTGACATCATCCCAACCACTGGTCACCGGCGGAAATGCCGATTCGGCAAGTTCGCCGGGATCGGGCGGGTTGTTCAACTCCTCCAGGTTTCGCCAGAAGAACTGGCCGCCGTCCTGCACATTTTTATCCTCGCCGGTCGCCTGCGATACAATAGCCTGTGCGCCTTGAAGACTTTCACTGTTCGTTTTTTTCATCGGTGGCAAATCCAGCAGTCTGTGAGGCGTAGGTTCCGTTGATCCACGCCGTATGCTTCAACAAGCTTGGGCCCTTCTTCGGCCTGGCTCATTCCGTCGGGCCACTCCCAGGTCATATTAGTGACCTCTTCCCGCGGCCTGACAAATTTTTCCGGATTCCGGTGGCAATCCACGCACCATTTCATGAACAGGGGGTGTTCACGCCAGACCAGCGGCATGTTGTCGACGCGACCATGGCAGGTGACGCAAGCGACCCCGCGATTTACGTGAATACTATGGTCAAAATAGACGAAGTCCGGAAGATCGTGCACTCGGACCCACTCCAGCGATTCGCCTGTGCGCCAGCTTTCCCGCACCGGCTCAAGCATCGGGCTGTCGGTCCAGATCTGGTTGTGACAATTCATGCAGATCCTGGTTGGCGGAATATTGGCAAAGCTCGAGTCCTCCACCGTGGTGTGGCAATATCGGCAATCAATGCCCAGACTCGTGTGGTGCTTGTGACTGAACGGCACGGGCTGCGACCGTGGCAGTTCGGTGTAGCGGACATAGGGGGAGCGATGTATCGCATCCAGCGCGCAAAGCCCACCCACAGCTAGAAACACAAAAACGACCAAACTGAACTTGGCTAAGGTATTGGCACTCGGACCAAAGACCTGTGGCATTCCCTCTCCCTACAATTCACAGAGACTAAATGAAAGATCAACACGTACTGGAGCGCCGCAGGTGAGGTGGGCCGACACCGACCAAAAACGATCCGATTTCTGGAAAACTCGGGCACTATAATCAGAACCTGCGGAGGAGATCAACATACATAAATAAAAAAAAATCCGATTTGTTTCAGATTCCCTCTCACCGCCGCAGCCAGGATATTCGGCTCTGACCTGAATGGTAGGTTGATGAGGGCGAATTTGGGGACATTGCTTCGGATGTGCCGTTGCCTGAGTTTGGGAATGCGCCGTCGCGGCTCCGCCACGACTTCGCCCTTCGTGGCTTCGTCAGGCTCCACTCTGCCACCGCACACCAAATCTTGCTCCGCTGAACTCCCTTCATCAGGTTGCGATCAGCCTACGCTTCGCGCTTCACTTATCTGGGCCCGGCAAGCCGCCGGCCCGAGAACGGGATGACCCTATTGCCGTGAATCTGAGAATCCGTGTTCCCAAATCAAACACTTCAATTCCGCCTTAACGTTTTAATTTTCGTAACAAATGCACAGATTGATGAATATTCAGTCATTTTCGGAAACATATCTTGACAATTCCCATCGTATTTGCTGGTTTATCGATGCAGATCTAACTTATTCCGCAGAACACCCATATTAATAAGTCATTATGCGTCGTTTGTGGCATATGGTCTGCTCGATTGCGACCTCACCTGTCGTAACATGAAGCAGAAAACCAACAGCACTCTCATC
>CAUZEO010000125.1:0-13403 GCA_963578625.1 Kiritimatiellia bacterium
AGTCTTCCCGAGGGTGTCGAACGCCACCACGCAACTGACTGCCAGCAGGGTGGGCATGAGGCAGAAGATCCGCACTGGTTGGCGAATAAAGGAATAGGGTGGAATAACTTCCCGGGCGATCCGGTACACGATTCCGTCGAGCGGCCCTTTGAAAGCCAAAGCGAGAAAAATGACGACCAGGCACCAGGAAACAACGAAAGTAAACATTGCCAGCCGGTACTGGGAAACCATCCGGTCCTGCATCGAATCGATCATCTTTATCCCCATCACCTGGCACAGGAACGCGACAAAAAGAAAAACTCCGATCGTAAGTCCGATGTAGATGTGCCAGTTGTTGTTTCCTCCCAGTCCGCCGAAAAGTCCGGAAAGATCGGGGGTGTTCAGACCTACTTCGGCAATGGTTCGGCCCTCCCCCATCACTGATCCCTTGATAAAGGGCTGAAGCAAGGCGCGATAGCCGAATGCGCAGGCGAGAAAAACGAACACGGGTGCCAGAGAGACGGACCATCCCCGAATTTTTCTCCCGAACCTGTAAAACGGCGACTCATCCGCAGCGGAGCAAATAAGACACCAGACGGGGACCGAAAGAACCAAGAAAAAGAACACCTGGACGTCGCCAAAACATGCCAGCAGGAGCCCTGCGCCCGCGACGACACCGCCCGTCCATCTTCGGTTTCGAACCGCAATATCCAGACCTAAAAAGACGAGCGGAATATACATCATGGCATACCCGCCGGGACTTCCCCCCAGCTGCGCAACCCACCGGTACGGAAACGTGATGGCGAGTAGCGATCCGAACACGACCGCGAGGTTGTTCCTTGTGAAGCCGCGCAATAGAAGCGCGGTAAACAGGAACGTTAACCAAATACTAAGGAACCCGGCGAGGTTGACTCCGAACGCGGGGCCTCCGATGGCGGACCCCAGCGCAAACACCAGCGAGATCGGGAAGAAGTAGGCGGTCGGAAAGAAGCGGTCGGAATCGTCGCCGACGTTGAATTCGTACAGGTTGTAAAACCACGGAGTATTGCCCGCGAGCATATCTCGAAACAGCCAGTAATGATAGTAGAGTTGCAGTTGATCGCCCTTGATCATGGCGCGGGCTCCGTACATCTCGTCGTTGGTGGACGAGGACGGGATCCCCTCCATCAGGTGCTGCGGGAGCGGCCAGGTGAAAATAACCCACACCACAACAGCCAACGCCAGAGAGACAAGGAGAAGTCGCAAACTCTTGAAAAACGGTCGTGTGGACATGCGTGGATTCATTGAAATCTGAGCGCGATCTGCTTACCCATCACTTCCGGCAGCGATCTTCGCGCGCCGATCGTACGCGGTTCCGGCGCACCGCCGGCGATCAGTTTCCGTAATGACTGTACCGGATGAATTGCATCCAATTCCCCGTCCAACGTCTGGCAATAGGTTCCTACCTTTGTCTCCTCCCCGCGCAGCGGCAGGGGATCGGTGCCCGCAAGCACCGGAATGCCCCGGACTCGCGCGGCGCTGAACTGTGCGGGCTCTTTCCACCCCGCCGGGCGAAAACTCGTGTCGGCCAGGAGCGCGCCATGCCGTTCGTTTCGCGAGATCCAGTCATAAACCGCCTTCCCGCGTGCTCCCATCCACTTTCCCGGCGCCCACGGCAATACCGGGATTGCGCCCGCCTCTTGCACTGCGGGAATCATCTGTTCCAATTTTTCCCCGCTGCGTATCCTTGTATCCGCGGTTAGTGCCAGAACCTCAAGCCGGCAAGCCGACACCCACTGGCGACCAGCCACAAGTAAAACACGGAAATCGTCTCCATCGCAAAGCCAGAGACCCTCCGGATCCCCGGAGTGCTCGATGGAATAAGAACCCTTCAACCGGATCTTGCCGTCCGTAAGATCCGCAAAAAACCCACAATCATCCCGCTCTGCCAGGCACATGACGAAGATCGCCTCGCCCGCATCGAGACCGGAATCTTCGGCTGCGCAACGCAAATTGTCGCGACCCGCCTTCAGCAGGACTTCGGGTTCATAGACAGGATAGACGTGAACATGCGAGTCGATAAGGATCACGAGTGCCCCGCCTGGTTCGAACTCCACCCCAGAACGCCCTCCATGGGTTCGCCCCGATGCACGGCGGCCAGAACCTCTGCTGCGAGGCGGGCATCCGCCTGCAACTCCGGGATTCTGGAGTGCAGCACCGACCGGATCCGGTCGCGCTCCTGCCAGCCGCCCAGCAGGTGACGGGTGAGGTCCTCGGTCGTAAACCGATCAAAGCCGATGCACTGATCCTGTAGGCCGAGGCAATTGTAAAAGTAGGCCACCTTCGGTTGATAAGCCAGCCCGAGCACCGGGGCGCCCGCGGATGCGCCAAGAATCGATGCGTGGAGCCGCATCGCGAAAAGCAGGCTGCACGCGCCCATAACCCCCTTCAACTCATAGTGGTTATACTCAATATTCCCGATCCATGCCTTTCCAATGGAGGAATCCATGCAGGCGAGCAGTTCCCGGGTAATTTGAACATCGTGATGCTGCGTGGCGATCAGCAGCACCTGGGCGCCGGTTTCGCCGGCGACAAAATTCAGGGCGTTCGAAAACGTATCGAGAAATCGCTCCTTGCCGATTGGCTCTCGGCGCGGCCTCGCCCAGGTGTCAAGATACCGGTTCACGTTTACGCCAAGAATCGGCAGCGCAGGATCCAGTCCGGCCTCTCTCAGAATTTCTGCGGCTCGATTTGAATCGACGGGGTGAACGTTAACCGCCGCATCCGCGGCAAGGACGATGTTCGGGTTCTGTACGCCGACGTCCCTGAAGATACTGATCGACTCCTCGTCACGCACAGTAATGAAATCCATCAACTCGGCAACCTCGCGCAGCATCCTGCGCCCCGCCGCGGAGTCAACCGGTCCCGCGCCGACGTTAAAACAGGCCATGCGCTTGCCCTTTTTGTGCGCTCGAGGCAGCAGCACCGCGAGCGTCGACAGGAAATTGAACAGGGGGTTGTAGAGGGCGCGATCGAACAGGATGGCATCGAAAATCAACGTATAGTCTGTGCGCAGAACGGATTGATAGGTAGGGAGTCCGAGCATTTTCACCGATAAGTTCCAGGGCATCATGCCTACCGGCCGGGTGCGGTTCCGGTAGGTCTTTCGCACGAAGGCCTTGTTAATGGTGGGGATTTCGTACAGCAGGCGCTCACCGCAGGCGTCGTCTACGGGATCCATGATCCCCGACATCAGGGCGGCGTCGCCCGCATTGCGCCCCGACGACGAGCCGAGCAATGTGATGGATTTAAGCACGTTGCGTTCCCCTCATCTATCCGGGCATACTACGGGAACATGTGGCCGAGGGGCTACAAATAAAGGGCGGAAGGACCACCGGGTGAAAGGCCATCCTCATGGATCGCGATCTTCAAAACAGGATTCAGCGCCACTTGGGCCGCTTCGTAACCGACCGGCGAAAACAGCGGATCGAGGAAGTTCTGGCCCTGAGAACCCGCTACATTACTGTCGTCACGGAAAACCTTTACCAGCCTCACAACGCGAGCGCCATCATCAGAACCTGCGATTGCTTTGGCGTTCAAGACCTTCACGTTATCGAGCACGACAACCGATTCGAGATCAACGACGCCGTAGCCGTGGGTTCAGGGAAATGGGTTTCGGTCCACCGCCACGTTGATCCGGAGGGGAATGCGACGAGACGATGCCTCCTTGATCTCAAGGCCCGGGGATACAAGATCGCGGCGCTGACCCTCCAAGAAGCGGCGGAACCACTGAAGAAGATCCCCCTTGATGCAAAATTGGCACTGTGTCTCGGAACGGAAGAAGAAGGCCTCTCGGAAACTGCCCACGAGTTGTCGGACATTTTCGTGCAGCTCCCGATGCACGGATTCAACCAAAGCTTCAACGTTTCGGTCACCGGCGCGCTTTGTCTGTACGAGGTGATCAACCGCCTCCACACGCTGGATCTGGACTGGCATTTGACCGAAGAGGAAAAAGATGATCTTCGATACGACTGGTACTACAAGACCGTCCCGGAAGCAGATTTACATGTTGCGCGCGTGAAGGCTGCGGAACGGCGTAACCAATCCGGCTGATCAAGGTTATCCCTCGAATCGAATCCCGCTGTTGGCCGTTACCACGGATGCAGGGGTTCCGCTGGACATTTCGATGGACGAATTCAACTCTGTCGCCGCCTGGGCTTCCAAGCCCGACCAATTGCAAGAAACAATCATTAGGTGCGAAGGCGAAGAGCAGGCTCCTCAATTCTCCATTCATGATCCCTCCTTGCCCCAGGTCGGCCTTGCCATCCGTGGGATCACCACCCCCGCAACCCCGGCATCGCCAGCTCAGCGATAGACCCGGCGCGGATCCACAAGCATCCCTGGACTCTTACAACTCGCTCAAGATTTCGTCCGCGGTGGGGCGGTTGACTTTTACCCCCTCAAGGACCGCATCGATTTTCCCCTCTTTGCCGATGACGTAGGTCGTAAACGAACCGCCCCGGCTGTAGAGGGCGGTTTCCACGGCGCCTGGATCGAGAAGGACAGGAAATACTGCGCCGGTTTGCGTTCGGGCCTTCTTTATCCCTTCCGCCCCGTCCTTATTCTTCCCGAAAAACGCAAACAACTTCCGCACCCTGTTTCTTAAACTCCGCGTACTTCTCTTGCAACTTCACGAGCTGCACTATGCAGAAGGGTCACCAGTGAGCTCGGCTGAAAACCAAGATTACCCGCCTCTGGTGCCGAAAATCAGACAATTTCACCGATTTTCCGGATTCGTCAATGAGATCAAAGTCCGGCGCACGGTCTCCCTTGGCGAGGTCGGGCGCATCGGCTGCCGCCTGACGATTCACCGTAAAAGACATCGTAACCATCAAAAGCAGAATGAATATTTTCTTCATTGTCACCTCCTGTCACTTACGCTACGGCCGCAGTTCCGAAAAGTCCGGCATGAATCACACCCGGCGTACGCCAGTCCCCATTCCAATCTCTCGCGTGTTCTGTAATGGTCAACATACTATCGGCTTTGTAATCTGCTGCCCGAAAAACGAAGGAACGAAAAATGGTCAAATCAACATCAAGAGTAGCGGGCTGGGTCATCTCGGCGATCGCTCTGGCGGTGGCAACGGTCGTGCTCACAATGTACTCGCAACTTGAAGAGCGGACGATGGAAGAGTCATTGGAGCATAATGAATCCATTGCCTCGCTGACCGATCGCCTCGAAGCACGGACGTCGGAATTGGAGAAACTCCAGGAATCGCTGGATGCCGCAGACCGGTTGGTTGCGGCACAACAGCTGAAAATTGCAGGCCTTGAACTGCCGGAGCCCCCTGTCGAAGACGAAGAAAACGATCACAACCCAGACAAAGGGCAGGGTGTGGCTCGGGCGCAAATGGCTATCGTCGCCGACATGTTGTACGGAGCTTATTACGATGAAAATGGCCTGTCGCCCGCTCTAAGGTCGAAAGTACGGAAGTTGACTACCGACAGCCTCAGTGAAATTCAGCGGCTGGAAATGGAGGCATTCAAGGACGGTGACAAAACAGCAGCAGAGGTAAAAAGAGAGCACGACGGTTTGGAAAACCAGATGATTGCCGACCTTCGCAATATACTCGATGAAGAGCAAATGGAAGCGTGGGAAATCTACCACGAAGAAAGCGCCCGATTCCTCTACGAAAACCTGATGGACGGGCATCTCCGGATGCTTGCGCCCGGGCTAAGCGACGCGAATCACGATGCAGCTACGGTCGTCTTCGCGGAGAAAATCGGGGCAGCACTCAAGGATTTCGAATCGTCATCGGAAATCTATTCGTTGTCGAATTACAACAGAGCTCAGTCCAGAGGCCTCAACGAGGCCCTCATAGAGCTCTCCGAACTGTTTCCGGAAGACCAATACACGCATGCGGAACGATTCGTCGTCCAGTCCGAAGAATTCTTTAACGCCATGGAAGGAAGAGGGGCAAAGTAAAAAACGGGGCCGCTTACGCGCCGGCCGCTATCCATTCCGCCGCTTCCAGGGCGAAATAAGTGATTACGATATCCGCCCCGGCGCGCTTTATGGATGTGAGGCTCTCGAGCGCGACCGCCTTCTCGTCGAGAGCACCGGATAAAGCGGCGGATTTTATCATGGCGTATTCTCCGCTCACCTGGTACCCCGCGATCGGCAATTCCGTCGCTTCCCGGATCTCCCGGATTACGTCCAGGTACGGCATCGCAGGTTTCACCATGAGGATGTCAGCGCCTTCTTCCTCGTCCGTCAGCGATTCGTCCAGCGCCTCCCGCCGGTTGGCAGCGTCCATCTGGTAGGTATTGCGACTTCCTTTGAACGTACTGTCCACTGCATCGCGAAATGGCCCGTAGAAGGCGGACGCGAATTTGGTCGAGTAGGACATGATGCCGACGTCGGGGAATCCCTCGTCATCGAGCTCTTCGCGCATCGCTGCGACCTGACCGTCCATCATCGCGGACGGCGCAACCAGGTCTGCTCCGGCTTTCGCTGCGATCACCGCCTGTCGACCCAGGTTTTCCAGGGTGGCATCGTTGTCGACATCTCCATCCCGCAATACCCCGCAGTGGCCATGATCGGTATATTCACAAAAACAGTTGTCGCTGATGACCAGGAGTTCCGGCGCAGCGCTTTTCGCCTCCCGGATCATGCGAGCCATGAGTCCGTCTTCACCCAGCGTGTCGCCGCCGACCGGATCTTTCTTCGCGGTGACGCCGAACAACAGCACCGCCTGGACACCGTGGTCCCAAACGTTTCTGACCACTTCGCCGACCCTGGATTCCGGATAATTGAAAACTCCCGGCATGCTCGGAATCGGCGTAGCCTGCTGGATCCCGTCGTTGACGAATATCGGCAGAATAAAGTCGTGCGGATGCAGCCGCGTTTCGCGGAGCAGGTTCCGCATCGCTCCCGATGATCTACGCCGTCGAAATCTTCTTCCCGGAAATTCGCTCATAACCGGCCACTACTACAGCATATCCGCCAGACCGTTGGCGATCATACGATCCGACAAAGTCACACCCAGCTCCCCGGCATTTCGAAAGGGGCCATGCTCCTCGTCCTGGAGCGAAGAATCTCCCTCGCGGGAGAAAGCGCGTGCGTGAAGCCGCAGGCCGCCCTCCGGACGAATCGAGGCGTAAATGCCGATGCACGAACTGCAGCTTGCTCCGATCCGGCCGGTAAACGCGCGTTCAGCCTCCCATTGCACGAGGCAGGATTCGTTCGTGATCCCGGCCAGAAACTCCGCCATATCCCTCCGGTCAGCCCGAAACTGTGCGGCGAGAATGCCCTGGTGAGCGGCCGGCAACATGACCTCGGTATCGAGCGGCGTGGCCGAGAGTTCGTCGGGCAGGCGGATGCCGAGGCGATCAATGCCAGCCGCCGCAACGACGATCGCGGAAAGATCATCCCGAATCCTGAGCTTTTCCAACCGTGTCGGCACATTGCCGCGAAGATCGATCACCTTCAAGCGAGGGTTGGCAGCAAGAAGAAATGCCTTTCTCCGCAGGCTTGCGGTGGCTACGACCGAACCGTCCGGCAATTCAGACAGGCTCTTGCCGGCGACGTCCCCCTTTCGAATCAAGAGATCGCGAGGGTCTCCGCGCTGGAGAACGGGCAACATCCGAGTTCCCGGTTCGATGTTGGAAGGAACGTCCTTACCGGAATGAACCGCCGCGTCGATTTCTCCCCGGAGAAGTGCCTGCTCCAGGTCGATAACCCACTTTTTCTTGTCCGGCACGCTTTCCTCGGGGGTTCCCTGTGCCCGGTCGCCCTGCACGGTCATCGAGACGATTTCGACTATCGGGCCCTTGGATCCAGCACTTGCCCGAAGCGCGGATTCCACCATCGACGCCTGTGCGAGCGCCAGTTGGCTCTTCCGGGAGCCGAGTCGGATCGTTTTTGATGGATCTGGCACCGGGTACTGGAATCTCCACTTCGCTGGATCGTTGAGCGGGTCCTTTCGACCGCCCCAGTCCCAAGCAATGATCGCGACGAGGATAGTCTCTGGCCAGATCTTTGTCTTGATCTTTCAGTATATCAAGACCCCGCGGTCTCTGCATGGTGGTCCGGAACGGTCTGAAATCTGGTGGGCGGGGGACGCGTTGCCCCGGTCAATCCGCGTCTGCTACGGCATCATCGAAAACCAATTTTTCCCGGTAATGGGTCTTGTCACACTTGCTGCATTTGAACGGCTCTTGGACGACACTTGCCATTTTCAGTTTCGTGGCGGCATCGCCCTTGTTTACCCATGCTCTTCCGTCTGCGGTCAGCGGCATTCCCTTCGCGTTCACCAGGACCAGGGTCGGGTAACCCCGGACGCCGAACTGCTCCTTCAGCGACCGGGTGGCGGTGGAATTGAATTGAACCGCCGGCCACTTCATCCCTGCCGTTTTCATGTACTTAAACTGATCTTTTTCGCTTCGGTCCCCACTCACGAAAACAACTTCGAAATCATCCTTGTGGGTTTCCCGGTAGTCTACGAGCTTCGGCGTAAAACGCCGGCAGGGGCCACACCAGTGAGCCGAGAAGTAGATTCCTACCGCTTTTCCTTTCAGCACATCCAGGGACACCGCCTTGCCTTCCCCATCAATGAGCCCCTCGGGGAAGAGCTCCTGGAAGCCGGTCTTGTCTTCCCCCCATCCTGAGAGAATAGATAGCCCAAAGATCGCAATGATCCCTAACGTCCTGTATATCATCCCATATATTTCCCTGGTTACTGGCGGCAGGTAGTCGGCGCAACCACAGCGAAGATTACGCCAAAGACCCTGGATCTCAAGAAAAGGATAGAAAATTGAACCATTGCGCTTGATCTATACAGATATTCGTAAAATATTTTGAGCGAACCTTTCAGGTAATTTGTCGATTTGCACTGACAGACGGACGCTACTCGCGATCCGAACACTTGGTTCCCGTACATCGAGTACGAAATTTGAGCACTAAAGATGTGGGCGAGCGTCCTTCGCCCGCATCCAAGAAAAATGGAAGGCGGCATTGAGAATGGCAGTGGACGTTAAAAAAATTGGTGACGAGGTGCAGAAAGAGGCGCCTCTGATCGCACGAGTGCGGGAAGAAATTCACACCGTCATCGTCGGTCAGGAGGAACTAATAGATCGGCTGCTCATGGCCCTGCTGTGCAATCAGCACGTATTGATCGAGGGGGTGCCCGGCCTGGCAAAAACGCTGACCGTAAACACCCTGGCCCAGATGATCCAGGCATCCTTCAAGCGTATCCAGTTCACACCGGACCTGCTTCCCGCCGACGTCATCGGGACGCTGATCTACAATCCTAAATCCGGCGAATTCTCCATTCGCAAGGGGCCGATCTTCGCCCACATCATCCTCGCGGACGAAATCAACCGGGCGCCCGCGAAAGTACAGAGCGCGCTGCTCGAAGCCATGCAGGAACGGCAGGTGACCATAGGCGATGAAACTTTCCCGCTCGACGATCCATTTCTCGTCCTCGCCACCCAGAACCCGATCGAGCAGGAAGGGACCTACCCGTTACCGGAGGCGCAGGTAGATCGATTTATGTTCAAAGTTCTCGTCGACTACCCCACCAAGGACCAGGAACAGAAGATTCTGAAACGAATGGCCCGTTCCAAAGGCGAGATTGAAGTTTCCCCGATTTTGCAACCTTCGGACATCCTGCGCCTGCGCGATCTCTCCGATGGCGTCTATCTGGATGAGAAGCTCGAGACGTACATTGTGGACCTCGTGGAAGCCACGCGGAACCCGGCCGACTACGGCATGAAGATCGGGCCGCTTATCCGATACGGCGCATCTCCGCGCGCTACCATCTTCCTCGCGATGGCTTCCCGTGCGCACGCCATGATCCAGGCACGCGGATACGTAACCCCCCAGGATGTCAAAAGCGTTGCCAAGGACATCCTTCGCCACCGGGTCATCCTCACCTACGAGGCCGAAGCGGAGGAAAAGACTTCAGAAGACATCATCAATGAGATTCTTGCCTCCGTCGACGTTCCATGATCCCGCCCGATCTCGCAAAAAAAATACGCTACCTGGAAATCTATACCAGCAAGGTTGTCAACGATATCCTCGCCGGTGAGTACGGAAGCGTATTCAAAGGCCAGGGGATGGAGTTCGACGAGGTGCGCGAATACCAGCCCGGTGATGAAGTGCGGTCCATTGACTGGAACGTGACCGCGCGCATGGGCCACCCGTACATCAAACGGTACGTCGAAGAGCGCGAGTTGACCGTGATTTTCCTTGCAGATCTCTCCGCGTCGGGAACCTTCGGCAGCACCGGGCGAACAAAAAATGATGTCGCGGCCGAGCTTTGCGCCCTTCTCGCTTTCTCCGCGATTAAAAACAACGACAAGGTCGGCCTGGTTGCCTTTACCGACAACATTGAATTGACGATTCCGCCCGCGAAAGGAAGTTCACACGTGCTTCGCGTCATCCGGGAGATCCTGGCCTACCAGCCGGCGCACACCGGCACCGACATTGCCGGAGCCCTCGACTACCTGGCTCACATTACAACGAAAAAGTGCGTGGTTTTTCTCATCTCCGATTTTCAGGACGAGGATTATGAGAACCCGCTTCGCGCGGTCGCGAAAAAGCACGACGTGATCGCAATCAGCCTCGGTGATCCCCGCGAGTTCGAGCTTCCGAACGCGGGGTTCATTACCCTGCAGGACGCCGAAACCGGGGAATGGCGATCCATCGACACCGGAAGCGCCGCAGTACGCAAACGCTTTCGACAATTGGGAGTCGCGCGCCGCGAATTGCTCCGCACGCAGCTCATCGCGGCGGGGATTGACCAGATCGACGTATCCGGGGGCACCGATGATTACATCCTGGATCTCGTTCGCTTTTTCAGAACCCGAGAACGACGGGGCGGAAGATGACGAAGGGGCAAGGTGCACGTTCCGTGGCACGGGTATCCGACCCGTGTAGCAAAGCCAACCCACAGAGCCAACCCAATCCCCCGCGCACGAAAACCGCGAAGGGACAAGGGCGAAAGGCTCTGGTTGGTCTCCGCTTCACGGGTCGGATACCCATGCTACTCGTTTTTTTGTCGGCTTCCTGTTCGCAACCGGCGTTGCAATCCGAACCGGATGCGTTCAGCAAGACCTACCAAAGGGGCACGGTGGAAATTGGCGTCGCCCTGGACCGATCTGTCATCACCAGCGCAGAACAGATGACCCTGCGCTACACCATGACCACCGACGAAGATCACGAAATCGCGTGGCCGGAAATCCCGGAAGAAATCGACGGGTTTACGGTAGCGGACGAACGCTATGCCCGGGATGCGCTCGTGGAGAACGGAAGAGTCCGGCGTGTGCGATCCGTTACTTTCGAACCATTTCTGCCCGGCGAGTACTCCATCCCCGCAATCGCGTTCACCTGGTCTTCGCCGGACAATGAAACGATGCAGCTCGAAACCGAACCGATCGATGTTCGGGTCGAGTCGGTGCTTTCGGCAACCGCACCGGAAGCCATTCACGACATTTCTCCGCCGGTGCCCCTGCCCCGCTCATTCCTGGACTCCCTCGCGGCCAAGCTCCTCCTTGGCCTGGGCTCCGTGGCATTGCTGGCAGCCCTCGCGGCATACCTGATTCATCGTGGCCGGCGGGGAACTGAATCGCCGCCGCCTCCGGTAACCCCGCCGGATGAAATCGCACTTCGGGACCTCGATGCCCTGGAGGCGGAAGATCTGCCGGGAAAAGGATTCGTGAAACTCTTTTACCAGGGGGTTTCGGACATTCTTCGGCGCTACATCGAAGGCCGATTCGGCATCGACGCGCCCGAATTGACGACGGAAGAATTTCTTGCGACCCTCGCGTTCTCCTGCGAGTTCGAGGCCGATCATCAGCAGCTGCTGCGTGCATTCCTGACCCACTGCGACCTGGTAAAATTTGCGGAGCACCGGCCCACGATCGATGACATGTCTGAAATCTCCGGGACTTGCCGCCGCTTCATTCTGGAATCCCGTCAAGCCCCCCTGAAGAGCCCCGTCCCACAACCGGCCGGCCTGGAACCCGCGGAGGCAACATGATGGAATTCGGGTCGCCGTGGGCGTTTCTATTGCTCCTGGTCATCCCGCTGATGCTGTGGCGCCGGCGGCAATCCGAGCCGAGGGCCGTCAGGTACTCCTCGCTGAACAATGTCGCCATGGCCGGGATGTCCTGGAGACAAGGTATCATCTGGCTACCCCCGTTCCTTCGCGTCGCAGCGCTGGTATTGCTGGTGATCGCCCTAGCCCGGCCGCAACACGGTCTCGAGGTAATTCGAGATATCAGCCAGGGAATAGCGATCGAGATGGTCGTTGACCGATCCGGCAGCATGGGGCAGGAAATGCTCTACGATGGGCTGAGCCTGACACGCCTCGATGTGGTAAAGCGTGTCTTTCACGACTTTGTACTGGGAGACGGCCACAAGTTGGAGGGGCGGCCGTCCGACCTCGTCGGCATGATTTCCTTCGCGAGGTATCCCGACACGGTCTGCCCCCTGACTCTCGCCCACGACACACTTCCTCGCTTCCTCGATACCGTACAGCTGGTCACGGACCGCCAGGAGGACGGCACCGCGATCGGTGACGCGATCGCGCTGGCGGCCGCGCGGCTTCAGAAGGCGGAAGAGGCCTACTTGAAGCAGACGGACGCAGCGCAAGAGGACTACGAAATCAAGAGCAAGATCATCATCCTCCTCACCGATGGCGAGAATACCGCGGGGAAGCGCGATCCAGTGGCCGCAGCGAATCTCGCCGCAAGCTGGGGAATCAAGATCTACACCATCGGCGTCGGAGGCCTCAATTCCTTAAACGCGGTGAATAGATTCCTGGGTCAGATTGCCCGCCACGGAATCGACGAAAAAAAACTGAAGACAATCGCCGAGAAATCCGGGGGCATCTACCGCCTTGCCAAAGACGCCAGGTCGCTGCGCGAAATCTACAGGGAAATCGACAGTCTGGAACGCACCGATGTCGAATCCATTCGTTACGTAGATCACAAGGAACTGTTCGGCCTCTTTGCGCTGGCAGCGCTGGCGATGGTGGGTGCGGAAGGGCTGCTGAACACCACCCTGCTGAGGCGGATACCATGAACGAACTTCACCTTCAGAATATTGAAATGCTGCACCTCTTGTGGTTGGTCTCAATCCTGGGCGGCCTTTTCTGGTATGCGTCCCGACGACGAAGATCTGCTCTGCAGCTTCTCCTTGGCGCCGGCTGGGAAGCGCGAGCGCCTGAATATCAGCGGAGTTCCAGAAGAACCTGGAAAACCGTGGCCCTCCTGTCCGCCCTCGTGTTTCTGGTCGCGGCGCTTACCCGCCCCGCCTGGAATCCGATCGAAACCACCGTGAATCGACAGGGCCGCGACGTGGTCTTTCTTCTCGACGTGTCCCGCAGCATGTTGGCGGAAGACCTGGCGCCAAACCGTCTGGAACGCGCCAAGCTCGC
>CAUZEO010000126.1:0-13345 GCA_963578625.1 Kiritimatiellia bacterium
TCAGCGCCGACGCAGGGAATCGGGCCGTCGAACTTGCAGAGCACAATCCGCCGGACGTTATCCTGTCCGACATGCGCTTGAGCGACATGAGTGGCTTGAAGCTACTTCTTCGCATAAAGGCCGCGAACCCCGCTGTCATTACTGTGATGATGTCGGATTGCGGAAGTCATGATGCCCGAAAAATGTGCCTGGACGCGGGAGTAGACTTTTTTATCGAAAAGCCGGTGGACGCACAGCGTCTCATTGGAATGCTTGGTGGCGACCAGACAGAGTCAGACGCCGTCTTCCGGGGTTCCCTCGAGAACCTTAGCGTCCCTGACGTGTTGCAGTTGGTCTGCTGCCGGCCCAACCCCATGCGGCTGAAAATTGATAGCCCGACCGGGGATGCAGTGATTGAGATCAATGACGGCCAGGTAATTCACGCCCGCGCCAATGGCGCTGTCGGTGAAGCCGGCGTCTACGAGGTTTCCCAATGGCGGGTTGGAAAATTTGAAGTGACCGATATAGATGCGGTCAAAGAGCGAACGATTTCTCTCCCATTGTCCCAGTTACTCCTGAACGCTGTTTCCTGCGGCCAATCTCCGCCCGTGCAGGCAGGCGTTCCAGAGTCCGCCAGTCTTCCGCAGGTCGAGAGTGACGAAGCATCGTTTTTCCCGGTAGAAGACACAGCAAACGATGTTAGTCGTGTTTGGGCGCCTATGGCCCGATATACGAGGCCCGATTCTCGTTCCACATCTTCGACAAGATCCGGTACACGGGAAATTGTGCCGCACGATATCCCCGCGCTCCGTGGGCACAGGGAGTCGGAAGCGGATAGGGCACCGGTCAAACTTCGATTCAAGAAGCGTGAGCCGGATCCGGTGATGCGCGTCCGATTTCGTTCCCAGGCAGAGCCGTGCCGTACGCGTCAGCGGTCATTCGCTCCCGCCGCCCGTCGGGTTGCGATTGCCAGTGTCGCGGCCTTATTCCTGTTGTTTGTGGGCATCAGGTACTCAGGCGTGATGTCGACGCAGTATGGTAGTGACGTGGCTCCGGTGCTCGATAATCTTGTTCGAGAATTCGTCCCGATGGCGCCGAAGTTCGTGGAAGGCCAACAGGTCCGACCTTCGGTTTCCTATCAGAATAGGCTGCTCCCCAGTCAGACCCCCAATACGGGCGAGCCGGGAAATGCGGCTGATGATTCGCTCCACCCTGACTTGATTTCCGGGATTCGGCCCTCGTCCGCTGCCGAGGCGCAGCCGGTTCCGCTGAACGTTTCTATTTCCAGAAATGAAGCATTGATGAGCGGAAACAGCGTCGGGATCTCCCCGCACATTTATGAAAAACTCGACCTGGCGCAGAGTCCGTGGGTCGAGGTAATTGGAGTCGGCGGCAAGCATATTGGCGCATTCGCCGTAGAAATCGAGTCGGCGCAGACGCCGGTATTGCTATCGCAATCCATGCACCATGCGCTCTCTCAGGATGGCGGCGTGGAACTCACCCAGGTTCGGTTGCGCCCTGTACAATGGATCCAGAAGGCGACCGAGAAATCACTCAGTTTTGGGGGCTCCAACAACCTCCCCGGGCAGCACTGCGAATACTGGTACTCGGTCGGTGTCAGTCTTGATGCGCTTCGGTCCATCGGCCTGACTCCTGGTTCGCACGCGGTTGTGCGAGGTCCCACAGGGTATCAGTCCGTACGCGTTCAACTCATTGATCGCGGGGAGACCAAAAATATATGGCTCAGTGAGCCCGTCCGCGAAAAAATTGGCGCGGAGGGCGAGATAGATCTCATTAAACTCTTTCCCAAAACCTGAGGTAGACCGATCCTTGGGCTCGCGCGCGGTTCCGCCCCTCACGGGGCGGAACCGTTTTTTATTCTCCGTCGGCCCGGATTCCCACGAGGATCGGCCGGTGCATGGACATGCTTTTGGATACTGGGATATCCAGGATGCGGGTGTCGCATGTCGCGACCCGAGCCGCCACGGCGGGCGACGCCAGCAGGTAATCGCTTCGGGTGTAGATGTCTCCGGATCGGTCCCGCTCCGTCCAGGCATTGCCTGCCGGATCGGCGGGACGGAGATCGACCAGCCGAGTCCCTGGTTGCCCGATAATTTTCTGCACCGCCGCGGATTCGCTTTCATCGTGCAGGGCTCCGGCCAAAAGAAGACGGCACTCTGGCGCTGCATCGAGGATTGAATGGATGTGCCGCGCCACCAGCCTCGCTTCATTTCGCCGCATTTCAGTCTGGCCCAGTTGGTGAAACGTTTTGTTTTTCAAATGAGCGAGCAGCAGTCGCAGCGGATCCTGCGGACCGGTCAAGACCGTCACGTCCACCATTTCCCTGCTCATCCGCCGGGGATGCCCCTGGATGGAGTAATCCATGTCCAGCCGAACCCGGCGCTCGATAATCGGAAAGCGGCTCACAATGCCCATTGCCCCCGAAGCATCCTCCGCTACTTGAAAATCTGTGTGGGGATACCGGTCTTCCCGCGATCCAAGCCGTTGGAGGAGAGTTTCCCATCGCGCCCTGTTTTCAATGTGAAGAACTGCCACAATATCAGGGCGCACCGATTGGATTACCTCGATTGCCTCACGGAGAGGTCGATCATCCGCCGTTGATTGTTCCGGATCTTTGTCCAGAGTTGACGCCGGTGGAAATCCGATGTGGCAGACCAGGATTCGCACTTCGCCGTCCTTATGCCCGGCGCGCTTCAGAAACTCAGCTTTCCGGCTGTTTCCCGCCGGGCTGCATCCCGTACTGTACAGCGCGGCCGCAAGGCCGGCAGTGACAAACAAAATCAGGGCAAAGGCATCCCCGAAGAAAACACCTTCTTCCCTATTCGTACGCCTGCTCGATCTTCCGGACGACATCTTTATAGCCGATGTCGACCGCATAGATTTCCTTGAAGTAGTTGATTGCAGCTTCCGTCTCCCCCGTGCGCTCGCAAAGATCCCCCAACTCGTACAGGATGCTCTTTTTCATGTTGTCCATGCTGTGCAGTTCACTTGCGGCCTGTGTCAACTGGTCACGAGCGAGGTCGTACTGCTTCTTCGCTTTAAAGCACCGGGCCAAGTAGAACAGAGAACTGATTCGCCGGCTCGGGTTTTGCCTCGCCAACTGAAGTTGCTTGATCGCTTCATCATAATTATCACGCTCGAATTGCAGGACGCCGTATTCGTACCTGAATTCCCGGTCATTGGGATATCGCTCCACGCGGGACCGGGTATCTTCAAACTGAAACTCTTTTTTCTTCTCCTCGAGCGCGGCGATTCCCGATTCGTCGCCTGCCGCCTGACGTTCGGCAATGTCGCGCTCGAAGATTTTGATGTGAACGGCGCTGAGAGCTTTGTCGACCTGTGGATCGCTTCCTCCCGTTGCCTCCTGGGCCACTTTGAGTGCCTCAATTGCTTCGTCAAATCTCCCTGCTTTTGTAAGCAGGTCGGCCAACGTGCGGCGGTAATTGAAGTTGTCGGGCTCGCGTTCGATTTTTTCCTGGGCTTCTTTCACCAGCGCCAGGATGTCCTCGTCTGTCTTCACGACTTTGAGTTCCTGCTCAATCGTCGCGGCTTCGGCCGAATTTTTAATGATATCACGATACGAGTTGGCAGATCCCCAGCCGCCCTGCTTCATGGTCGCGATCGCAGTGATGTCCTTATATTCCTTGATCAAATCCTGATTGTTCGGCTTCAAAACCATTAACCGTTCGAAGACGGTCCGCGCCTCCTGAGGCTGTTCATTCTCCAGGTACGCCTGGGCGAGCCGATACATCATATCCGGATCGTCCTTTTCGCTGTGGTCCCGGATGATTTCCAGACTCTGCACCGCCACTTCCGGCATGTTCAGCGCCGATGCTGCATCGCACAGGAGGTAGACGAATTGCGGGTTGAGCGGATTTCGACGCAGGAGTTCTTCAGCCGTCTGAAGGCTGCTCAGAGGCTTTTTCGCTAACTTGGCGCGCGCCAAAAGGATCTTGGGCATCGCGGCAACCGTGCCCATTGCATGGGCCAACTTGCCGCTTTTCCCCTCCTTGAATTTACGGATTGATGCGGCGCGCAAGTAGGTTCTTGCTTCAAGAAAGCCCGGTTCCAATTCCAGGCAATCCAGGAACATGTCCATCGCGTAATCGAGATTTCCTCTGTCGAGCGCTGAAAATCCGCGATCGAACAGCTCCTTGGGTTTGGGCTTCAAGTTTTCTTTGGTAATAATCGCCATACTTGCCTTTTCTCCCGGGCGGTTCACTGCGCCGGCAGGGTTTCAGGAGAGCCGCGTACGCTACGCACGCCTCTTTCTCGGGTCAAGGGCCAAAACCCTCCGTTGGACGAGCTTTTCTGGATTAATCCGTGATTCGCCGGCCCTCGAATCGCCGTCCCACCCGTCTGCCGGTACCGTACCTGCCTTACATATACACGGGTTGCGATTAAAACGGCAGTGGGAATTCCTCTCTGGAAGGCTTCCGCCGGCATTAGAAATGGGCGCTGGCCATGGGAGTTCGGCCCGCGTACGATACTACCACTCCGCCATGGCTACTCAGCATCGTCAGGATTGTTCGGGCATGCATCGTCGATGGCTTGTCGTCGCCGGCCTTGCACTCCTCGCATGTGTGGCAATGGGAGGGGGGGGACATCGCGAACCAAGGCCTTTCGTCCTCGATAAAAAGGAAGTCGTAAAAATGAAGAGGGTCGCCCGATTCTATGGCCTGGAATTCCAACGTGACCGCATTCACCTGGCCGACGAAAATCACCAGTTCTCATTTTCCGCGGACAGCCGCAGAGTGCTCTACAATGGGATGCTGTTTTGGTTGTACGAGCCGCTGAAACGAAAGCGTGGCGGCTGGATCCTCGCTGAAGTGGACCGTATATCCCTGATGGATCCGCTGTTGCGTCCGGTACCCTACTTGTCAAAACTACCCGCGGGTCCGGTATTCCTTGATGCCGGTCACGGCGGGGACGATTCCGGGGCGAGGGGACCCGGCGGGACTCTCGAGAAAGATCTCGCGCTCGAAATGTGTAAGAATGTCCAGAGTCGGCTGCGCGAAGCCGGTATCGACGTCCGCCTCACACGCCCCGATGATCGGTTCATTGACTTGAAGCAGCGTTGCCGAATTGCAAAGGAGGGCAACAGTTCGCTCTTTCTAAGTATCCATTTCAACAGCGCATCCAATAGCAAGGCAGAAGGCGTGGAAACGTACATGCTGCCTCGCGGAGGGCAGCCGTCAACCGCGGGGAATCCAGGGAACGCCGCGCTTGGCAACAAATTCGATGGCGCAAATGTAATTCTTGCACAGGCCATTCATCACTACACTGTACGATCGATCCGCGCGCCGGATCGAGGTGTGAAGAAGTCCCGTTTCGCCGTCCTGAAGTATGCACCGTGTCCGGCGGCGCTGCTGGAGTGCGGGTTCCTGTCGAACAAGGCGGAAGAGAAAAGGATTAAAACGTCCGCCCATCGGGAGGCGATTGCCGGTGGAATCGCTCAAGGCATCCAGGAGTATTTGGCGGCATGCCGCCGGGCCAAGCCGGAGCTGATTGCCTCTATTCGGTAGGTCCCTCGGCGTCTTCGGTCGCGCGCGGATAATATTCCACGACCCACCGGGAGAGAACTTCGTCGGGATGCCGGACCGTTTCTTCCGTAATGGTAAAGGATGTCGTTCCCGTTCGACTTGCAATGAGTTTAAGCCCATATTCGAAATCTTTGAATTTTTCCTCGCACAAGGCGCGAATGGTTTTCCCTATGTCCAGGCTCTCCTGGATCAGCGCGGACACCGCGCCCGGATCGTAGGTCAGCTCAATGCCGTGTTCCGCATGAAATCGCAAGGCAAAAGCATCGATGTCCTGGCGCAGAATTTCCTCGTTGGACGTTGCGTTCTCGACCAATAACGTCCGCAGCGTTCCCGCCGGATTCTCGATTGTGTCGGTCGTGACTTCGAAGCTGCGAATGGACGTGGAAGGGAGCTCAAATTTAAAATCACGGAATATTCGCTCCAGCACGGTCATCAGGGCGCGCGCACCGGTTTTCTCGTGAGCCGCCCGCTTCGCCACTTCTCGAATCGCCTCCCGGGTGATCTTGAAATCGGTCGAATACCCTCGAAAATCTTCCCGGTACTGCTCCAAGATACTCTCTTCTCCGCCGAGAAGAATCTGTTCTAGGTCGTCGACGGTGAGGGCCTTGCAGGGAACCCGGATAGGGAGTCGCCCGATGAACTCCGGTTCGAACCCGTACTCGATGAAATCCCTCGCTTCCGCGTGGTTCAGAATTTCTTCATCCATCACGTCTGCGACCGCGTTCAGGTCCTGAAATCCGATCGGGTTTTTGTCGAGCCGGCTCCGTACAATTTTGCCCAGGTTGTCAAACGCGCCGCTGACGATGAAAAGCATGTGGCGCGTGCTGATTGATCGTGCCTGCGGGTTGCCCCGCTGCATTTCCATCATCGCCTGCATCTGTCCGATTAGATCGGTTTGGCTTTGAAGGTTTACCTCCGTCTCCTCCATCAGCTTTAGCAGATTGATCTGAACTCCCCGGCCGCTCACATCCTTGCTGCCGGAAGCCTCGGATGTCGACGCGATCTTGTCGATTTCGTCGATGTAAATGATTCCATACTGCGCAATGTCCGTTTCACCGTCTGCCAGCTTCACCAGGTCCCGTACGATGTCATCCACGTCATGTCCCACGTAGCCGGTTTCGGAGAACTTGGTCGCGTCCGCTTTGACAAAGGGGACACCGATTAACTTTGCGATGCAGCGCATCAGGTACGTCTTGCCCACTCCGGTGGGGCCCAGAAGGATCACGTTTTGCTTTGCGAACTCGCGATTGGCCAATTCGGGATGCTCGATGCAGCGACGCACGTGGTTGTAGTGGTCGCAAATTGCGACCGACAGCACTTTTTTCGCCTCGGCCTGCTGAATAACAAAGCGGTCAAGGTAATCCCGCATTTCCCGGGGCTTGAGATTGAATTCGCGGATCCGACGGAGCACTTCCTCCTGGCGGTCAGGTCCAGGCGGATCATCGCTTACGATTTCCTCCTCCGGCGCGCCGCCGACCCCGGCAGAGTGGACGAACTGAATATTGGCGTTCCGGAGAAGGTCCTGCAGTTGTTTCTGTAGATCCTGGTCAGGTGCGTCTGGTTCCGGTTCCTTCATTGGCTCCTCCGAACGTTGTACCATTGACCAACCATCTCAAACACTTTAGATTTTCCCCGTATAAATATGAACATCTATCTACTCGTCATTCTTTTACTCATTGTCGTCGGCTACCTGCTCCAATTCGTCGTCGACCTTGTAAATCTGCGCCACGTCCAAACCGAAATTCCGTCCGAATTCGAAGGGTGGTACGATGCTGAAAAATACACGCAATCTCAGCTCTACCTCCGTGAAACGACCCGGTTCGACATGATTCGCTCGTCCATCTCAACCCCGCTTATTATTCTGTTCATCCTGCTGGGTGGATTTCGATGGATCGATGATCTGGCGCGGGGCGCGGGGGGAGGGGTCATTCTAACCGGGCTGCTCTTTGCCGCCTGCCTCATCCTGATCTCGCAACTCCTCTCACTTCCTTTCAGCATTTACTCTACATTTGTCATCGAGGAGCGCTATGGGTTCAATAAAACGACCCTCAGGACCTTCGTTTTCGACTTCTTCAAGGAGCTGGCACTCACCGCGATTCTCGGCGGCCTCGTGTTTTCCGGTATCATATGGTTTTTCACCGCGGCCGGTACTCTGGCATGGTTGTATTCCTGGATTGCGCTGACGTTCATACAGTTTTTCCTGATTTATGTCGCTCCCGTAGTGCTCCTTCCTCTTTTCAATAAATTTACGCCTCTCGACGATGGCGAATTGAGAACGTCCATTCAGGAGTATGCTGATGCGCAGGGCTTTAGCTTGAAGGGGATTTTCACGATGGATGGATCGCGGCGCTCGACGAAGAGCAACGCATATTTTACCGGATTCGGCCGGTGGCGGCGCATCGTATTGTTCGATACACTGATTGAGAAACATAGCATCAAGGAACTGGTATCAATCCTGGCCCATGAAGTAGGCCACTACAAGTTACGGCACATCCACCAGATGCTCTTCACCGCGGTACTCTCCACCTGTCTGATGTTTTACATTCTCTCCCTGTTCATTACCCGCGAGGGGCTCTACGGTGCTTTCGGTCTCGACATGGCGCTGGTCGCGGGGGATCCGCCCGTTTACGCGGGGCTCATTTTCTTCGGTTTTCTATACGCCCCAATCAGTATGTTGATCGGCCTCGTTCAAAATGTGGTCTCCAGGAAAAATGAATACGAGGCGGACGCGTACGCGGTTCGTACCGCAGGGGATCAAAGCGCGATGATCGAGGCGCTGAAAAAGCTCTCCGTCGACAACCTCTCGAACTTGTCGCCGCACCCGCTGAAAGTTTTCCTCGAGTACAGCCATCCGCCCGTACTGCAAAGAATTCGGGCAATTCGCGAAATCGCCGCGTAGCCTGATCCCCGCAACGAGAACGACAGGATTACTCCACGTCCGTGGGGATCGGCGGGAGCGCAGCGGGGGGCGGTGGTGCGACCGGATCGGATTCGGATGCTGCGGGTTCGGGTTGGTCGCCCGGCTCCGCCGTATCTGCTGCCGGGGTGAAGACGGGACCGTCTGTAAAAGCCGGGCCAGTGCCGGAGGAAGACCCGTCGGCCGCTTCCGCTTCTTCCTCCTCCTCTATCTTTTCAACCAGTTGTTCACGCCCCATGGAGATCGATTCCGCGGAATATTTGGTGAGCAGGTATGTCCACGATCCTAATCCAGCCAGCTCTTCAACTTTTTTCAGGGTCTCATCCGTTTTTCGTTGATGCTCTGCCAGGAGTCTATCCAACTCCTCCTGCACCAGCTCTTCCCGCGGCTTTGTCGGAGTTTCCGTTTCCGATGCGTCACCCGAGCCTTCCGCAGGTTCCGGTTGCGAGGGCACCAGTGCTTCCGCGTCCTCTTGTGTCGGAGGAGGCAGTGCTCCAGAACTCACGACAACTCGCGCGTACCGCTTGTCGTCACTGTCGGCAGGTGTCCCGCCGATTTTGAGTTCGTAAACGATCCCGCTTTTTTCTTTGGCGCGGTATGTAATCGGATTGCCCATGCCGGTATCTTCGTCGCTGAGCGCGGGATCCGCGATCGAGTCGAAGCTCAAGTAGTTGAGCGCGCCCCGGACGCGTCCGGCATCCCCGGTGTCGAGCTTTTCATCTTCGGCCAGGTCGCCGAGCTTTGCTTCGCCGCTTTCAAAATTCAAGGAGTAGGCGGTGTCGTTGCTGGACACGGTGACGGTGGTGATATCGGTGCCGGTCACGGAGAGAAGCTGCTTCTTTACCCAGCCGTCGTCGCTACCGACCCATGTGCTGAGTGCATCATCAATCAGGATGACGTTGCTTCCGTCAGTGGAAATGTAGCGGCCGTCCGGCATGCCCCCCCCGAAACCTGCGGGGCCAGATGGAGGCTGGCCCGTTTTCTTGGGAGTTCGGGCTTTCCCGATGCGTAGCGTGGCAAGCTCGGTCCCCGTTGAATCGATGAACCGAATGCTGTCACTGTCTTCTCCTAACTCGAACTCATCGAGCATTTTGTCCCCCCCGCGTACGGGTTGGCCAATTTTTAGAAATTTCAGGCCCCTCAATTGTTCCACGATCTTGCTTCGGTCCGCAGGGTAGTCGTATAGACTTCCGACGACCCACGTATCGTCTTTTTTAGAGATCGTGCTGGTTTTGCCGTCCGTATTGATTTCAACCGACGCGATCGCGTTGACATCAAGGTTTGCGAACAGTTCGTCCCCGCTAACCGGGGTGTCGCCGCGCTGTGTCTCGGAAGGTCTCCGCGGGAGGTACGCGGCAAATCCAAGTACAACAAGAATGAGGGCCAGTATGACAAGTTTGCGTCCCGACATGCTCCTTGTTCCTTATCGTTGAGCTGCTTTTCTTCTTTGCACACCGCGGACAATGCCGAAAACCGCCACCAAGAGCGGCACCGCGGCGATATTGATTACTTTCAGTGTCACACCGAGTGATTCGATTTCTTTGCGCAGATTTTTTCTCACTTCTTTTAACTGCTGGCGGTAGTCAAACAACTCTTCGTTGAATTTCTTGATTTCAGCCTGCTGTTCGGGGCTCAAAATGAGTTTTTGGTCTTCGTCTTTCCCCCGCTGGAGATCTCGCAGTCGTTGTTGAGCATCCTGTACTTTGGTCTGGAGTTTCTGTTCCTCGAGTTTCCACTGCTCCTGCGCCTTCGCCTCCAACTCGTTTACCCTGGTGAAGGGCCTCTGATACGTGCCGCGGCTCCGCAGTCCGATCAGCGAATCGCTTCCGCTCAATTGTTCAGCGAAGTTCAGGACCAGATTGAGATTGTCGTTAATCGGCTCCGCGATCTGCTGGCCGAAAAAATTCCTGACCTGCACCGAGTACTGGTCCGCGATCATGTCCACATCCGAGACCAGAATGACGACGCTATCGACACTGCTTTCAGTGAGATGACTCTCGTTTGCCGCCGGCGCCGGTCCTTCCTCATTTTCCGGAGTGTCCGAGGGCCGACCGTCCGGGAAGGCGGATTTGAAGGAGCCTTGGAGCCGCGCAATCAGCGGCGCCGGATCCCGCTTCTCCAGAGCTTCTCGCATCGCGGCGGATGCCCCCATGGCCTGGAACGTATTGATTACCCCCGAGTTGTCGGAAGTGCCGGCTAGCGATGTCAGTTCGAGACCCTCGGCCGGTTCGCCCTTCCACAGGCCGGGGAAGGGCAACATGACGAATTCGAGCATGCTGGTCGAAATCTCTTCGCGGTTGATCTGGTCATTGCGTAGCGAGAGCCAGCTAATGATGGTATCGACGGACCCGCCGCCGACATTAAGCTGGGTCGCTGCATTTTTATCTCCCGCGACTTTACCCGCTTCCAATTCCAGGCCCCAGGCGCCGGTAAGTTTGTTCAAATCGGAACCACTCTGCATCGGGCCGAATTGTCCTCCTCCGGCCCCGGGATCGGTCATGCACATCGCGTCGACAAACAGGAGAAGCTTCCCTCCCTGCAGCACGAACTGATCGATCGCGTAGATAACAGAGTCCGGGAAATCCTTGGGATGCACCACGAACAATGCGGTAATCTCTTCTGGAATCGTTTCAACCGTGCTTTTGACTTCCACCACATCATACATGTTTTCCAGTTCCCGTACGAAGATCCACGGCGGTGCCCCCTGTTGGGGCTGTGGGCCGTAGGGCATGGCCGGAGTCCCCATAATGGGAAGCGAACTCATCACACCGATTTTCGGTTTGTCGGTCCTGGACACTTCGTGCACAAGACGCGTCACGAGGTACTCCAGGCGCGGCTCCGCGCCCGGATCGAGAAAGGGGATGGCCGCTTCGTTCGCACCGGATACCGCGACGATGCCGAAGTAGAAACTCGGGCCACCAAACATCCCCAGGCTCTGCGGCGTCAAACCGTACTTCTGAGCCCACTCTTCCTCGTCGGAATCAGGCTTGGGGTCGAAGATGTCCAGGACGAGCTTTCCACCGTCGGCCGATTCGTACTCGCGCAGGAGATCCTGAATTCGTTGCGCATACTGCTTGATGGGGATGGGTGTGCCATCTCCGCTCCGGCTGTAGTAGAACTTCAGTGTTACGTCCCGCTCCAAGTCGGCAAGCATGCTTCGCGTACCGTCGGACAGGGTGTATAGATTCTCTTCGGTCATATCGAGACGAAAGCCATTGAACTGGCTGACAATGGCGTTGGCGGCGATGATGATGCCGAGAACGATGGCTACGCCTAGGATTCCGGTCGCAGATTGTTTCAATGCATTCATGACGTTGGATCAACTCCTGCTGCTTCTATGCCGCCGCCTTGTGCTGCAGCACGACATGGGTCCCGAAAAGCATGAACCCGATGACACTGGCAAAATAAAGAATATCCCGAAGGTCCAGGATGCCCCGTTGCATGGTCTCAAAATGGCTCATGAAACTGAACGCAGCAACCCCGTCCACGGCCCAAATGGGCAGGAAGCGGGAAAGCAGATCCGTGACTGGTGGATACCCGGCCAGGATGAGGAATAGCCCCACCACCACGGCGATGATGAAACTGATGACCTGGTTCTTCGTCAGCGCGGAGGTGAACATGCTGACGGAAAGGTAGGATCCCGCAAGAAGAGCGCTTCCGAGGTACCCGGTAAAGGCGACTCCCAGATCAGGTTGCCCGAGGTACCTGACCGTGCACACCACGGGAAAGGTGAGAACGAGAGCAAGGATCAGGAACATCCAGGCCGCGGCAAATTTTCCCAGGATCGCCTGGGTTGGCGTTATCGGCATTGTGAGCAGAAGCTCAATGGTGTGAGATCTGCGCTCTTCCGACCAGAGTCGCATTCCTACCGCCGGAACCAGCACCAAGTACAGCCACGGATGCCAGATGAAAAAACTACGGGACAATTCCGCCTGGTTCGATTCGTAAAACCGGCTCACCGCAAAAGTGAAAAACCCCATAAGAATCAGGAAAAAAATAATGAAAATATAGGCAACCGGAGAGTTGAAATATGAATTCCACTCTCGTTTTCCAATCGTCCGTGCTGGATCCCAGGCACCCATTGTCTACTCCTCCCGCTTTTCTTTTTTCCCGACATCCTCTGTACTCGTAAGATCACGAAAGACATCGTCGAGCCGGCCGGCATGCGCTTCCACGTGCGTCACCATCCACTCCCGGCGACGCGCCACTTCCAGCACTTGGGCCGCAATGGATTGCTGATCCTTCGGCTGAATCCGGCAGCGCACCAGTTCCGCGTTTTCCTGCTCTGCCTCGACGTTCTTCGCGTCGGGGATCTCCAAAAACGCCGCGCGTGCCGCATCGCGGTCCGCCGTCAAGCAGATCTCAACCGTGTTGTAGTCTTTGCTGCGTTTGCGGAGTGATTGCGGATCGGAGTCCGCCACGATCTTGCCCCCGCTGATTACAATGACGCGATTGCACACCGCGTCAACCTCCTCCAGAACGTGGGTTGAAAAGACGATCGCTTTTTTCTCCGCCATTTCCGTGATCATATCGCGCACCACGTGCTTCTGGTTTGGGTCGAGCCCGTCCGTGGGTTCATCCATGATGAGAATTGGGGGGTCATGGAGAATCGCCTGGGCGAAACAGGTTCTCTGCCTGAACCCCTTGGACAGGGTGTCGATGGTCTGGCGCCGCACTTCGGTGAGAACGCATTTCGCCATCGCCGCTTCCGCTTTGTGGATCGCTTGTCCCCCTTGAAAACCTCGCATTTTGGCTGAGAAGAGAAGAAATTCTTCTACCGTCATGTCGCCGTACGCAGGCGCGTTCTCCGGCAGGTACCCAATGTTGCGACGCGCCTCCACCGGTTCAGTCTGGACATCGTGACCGTTAACAACGCTCGTACCCG
>CAUZEO010000127.1:0-13313 GCA_963578625.1 Kiritimatiellia bacterium
GTAGAAATGCCCGGTTTCGTGGACCGGGGCGATTTTTTCGACCGGGTAGACCTCCTGGTGTTGTGTTCCGTTGTGGAAAATCAGCCCTACGCAATTCTAGAGGCAATGGCATACGGTGTGCCCGTCCTGACCACGGTGGCCGGGGGAGTCGTCGAAATGGTGGAAGACGGGGAAACGGGAGTCCTGATTGAACCGAATTCAGCGGAAGCGCTGGCGGCGGCCCTGGCGTTGCTTCGTGACAACCCCGCCGAGCGTGAACGCCTGGGACGGCAGGCACGTGACTATTTCGACGAAACCTATCGACACGATCGGTGTATTGATCAGTATATGAACTACTATCGGCATCTCGCCGGGAGCACGGAGTAATTCTTGATACTGAGACACCAGCCGTCGCTGAAGACGGAACGACTTAGGCTGCGCCCGTTCGTGGCTGAAGATGCAGACATGTTGCATACCCTGGCCAATGACCGGGAGATCGCGGACACCACCCAGTCCGTTTCTCACCCGTATTCCCTCTCGGCCGCCAAGAGCTGGATCGTAAATCTTCCGCGCTATTTCGAAATGCGCTCCGCGGTTCACTTTGCCATTTCGGCGGTGGAGTCCCGGGAATTGGTCGGTTGCGTGATTCTTCGGGAGTTGGACCGTGTGAATGCAACTGGTGAACTCGAATTCTGGATCGGTAAGTCGATGTGGGGGCAAGGCTACGGCAGCGAGGCCACGAAGGCGGTCGTCCGGTTCGGCTTTTCGGAGATGTCTCTCCATCGGATCACGGCCCAGATCCTGGCCCGTGACGAACGATCGGCCCATGTACTCAAGAACCTGCCGATGCAGTTTGAAGGAATCCTGCGCCAGAGGTTGTGCAAGTGGGGCGTTTTTGAGGATGTTCGCCTATATTCTATCCTGAGTGAAGAGCAGAATCTGGGTGAGGAATGAGGAATGACGAAATACCCTATGGCAATTGAAGAACGAAATCCGAAATCCGAATTCGTCATTCGGACTTCAAAATTCATTCGTCATTCGGTATTTCGTCATTCCTCACTTATTTGTCTGGACTGAATTGTACCGTTTCGGTAGATACGAGACTGTTTTGGCCCTCCACATGAGGGCTATTCTTTTGGCCTGAAACAGCCCGATTTTAAACGGGCGGAAGAGGAATGAGACGATGGCGAACACGGTCCTCATCGGGGCTCAGTGGGGCGACGAAGGAAAAGGGAAGATTATCGATGTACTGACCAGTGATGCCGACTGGATTGTACGGTACCAGGGCGGTAACAACGCCGGGCACACGGTCGAAATAGGCAGCGAGAAGTACGTTTTGCATCTCATCCCTTCCGGGATTCTCCGAGATCAGAAGCACTGCGTCATCGGGAACGGAGTGGTTGTCGATCCGGTAGCGTTGGTTTCGGAGATACGAGAGCTTCAAGAGCGCGGGGCGGAATTATCCGGCCGTCTGTTCGTGAGTGACCGCGCACACCTGGTATTCCCCTATCACCGGGAACTGGATGCTGCCCGGGAAGAGCGTACGGGTAGTACTGGAAAGAACATTGGGACCACCAAGCGGGGGATCGGACCCGCCTATGGCGACAAAGCGGCCCGCATCGGACTCCGGGCGGGCGATCTGCTGGACGAGGCCTTTCCGGACATGCTGCGCGGGCTGATTGCCGATAAAAATACAGTGTTGCAGGCGCTGGATGCGGATGCGCTGGATGTTGAGTCGGTTGTCAGCGAAGTACTGGAAGCGGGGCGGTTCCTGGCGCCGTTCATCACCGACACCATTCCACTCCTGCACGAAGTTCTGGACCGCGGGGAATCGATCCTGCTGGAGGGGGCGCAGGGAACGATGCTGGACATCGATTACGGAACCTATCCGTTTGTGACCTCGTCGAACGCCACCGCGGCGGGGGCGTGCACCGGGACGGGCATTCCTCCGCACCGAATCGATAAGGTCCTCGGCGTCGTAAAGGCATACACGACCCGGGTTGGGGAAGGTCCGTTTCCAACGGAGTTGCTCGACGCGGACGGAAAGAAGATGGCCGAAGTCGGCAACGAATTTGGAGCGACCACCGGAAGGCCGCGGCGTTGTGGGTGGTTTGATGCAGTGGTGGCCCGATATTCGGTCATGATCAACGGCGTGAATTCATGGGCAATTACGAAACTCGACGTGCTGGATGCGTTCGAAACGATTCGAGTTTGCACTGCCTACGAACTGGACGGTCAGCGGATTGTGTCGATTCCAGGGAACATTCGAACGTTCGGAAAGTGCCGGCCCGTCTACGAGGATTTTGCAGGTTGGATGGAGCCGACCACGGGGGCAGAAAGTTTCGCGGAACTTCCGGCCCTGGCTCAGGTGTATCTTCGACGACTGGAAGAACTCACGGGTGTTCCGGCGGAGTTGGTTTCAGTGGGTCCCCGGCGAGCCAGCACCATTCGTGTTTCCCCGAGCGAAGACTTGGTCTCCGCCTGACGGGCACGATGAACGATGCATCGCATGAAAAAGTTCCGCGGCACGTTGCCATCGTTATGGACGGCAACGGCAGGTGGGCTGCCAAGCGCGGCATTGCCCGGGTGCGCGGGCACCAGGCCGGCGCGGAGTCGGTGCGGGCGGTTCTTCGGGCTGCCCAGCAGGCCGGCGTCGAATATTTGACTCTTTACGCTTTCAGTTCTGAAAATTGGGTTCGTCCGAAGGACGAAGTGAACGCCCTGATGCACCTTTTGCGCCGGTTCGCGCGCGCCGAGGAACACTTGCTTCACGAGCACAAAGTGCGATTACGCATCATCGGCCATACGACCGATTTGCCTTCGGCCGTGCAGGACGATCTTGCCCGCATGGTGGAATCGACCAGCCAATACGACGGAGGGACCCTGATTCTCGCGCTTAGTTACGGAGGCCGGTACGAAATCGTGGACGCCGCGAGAAAAATCGCACAACAGGTGAAGGACGGCGAGCTGGAGCCTTCTGATATCGATGTGGATACGATTTCCTCGAATCTCTATGCACCGGATGTCCCCGACCCCGATTTCATGATTCGAACGAGCGGCGAAATGAGAATCAGTAATTTTCTTCTCTGGCAGCTGTCCTATGCGGAGTTATATGTTACGGACGTGCTCTGGCCGGATTTCAGGGAGGATGATTTCTTCGTCGCTATCGAAGAGTACAAGAAACGGAACCGAAGATTCGGGGACGTTAAGTAGAGGTCGCACATGCTCCGCTTTCGCATTATCAGCGGCGTTGTCCTGGGCGGTGCGTTGTTCGCTGCAGCTTTGCGATTACCGCTCTCCGGGCTATCCGTCGCCTTCGCCGTGGTTGCAGCCCTCGGCGCCGCTGAAACTGCCCGCCTTTTCAAATCTGCAGGGATAAAACACGAGCCGGGGATCGCATTGATCGCCGCGGTTCTGCTGATTTTCAGTAGTTGGGCTGAGCAATGGTGGGGGGCGGGATTAATCGGGGGTCAGGCGGAGAGCCTGGTGCTGGTCGGATTCGTGATCCTTCTCGCTCTGGTGGTGCTGTTTCGCCGTGATTCCAAACCGCTGGAGTCGGTGCCCGCCACCCTGTGCATTGTGCTGTACGTACCCTTTCTGCTCAATTTTTTGGCGAAAGTCGTAACCGATTGGCCCGAGGGAGACGGTCGGTACCTGGCGCTGTACATGATCTTCATTGTGAAAATGATGGATATTGGCGCTTACTTCACCGGCCGGGCGATCGGCCGGCACAAGGTTTTCCCTCGCATATCTCCGGGAAAAACCTGGGAAGGATGTATCGGTGGCGTCGTCTTCGCGACGACGCTCGGGGCCGCGGTGTGGTGGGTGTTCCATGGCGATTTTGGTGTCCTAAATCTGAGATTCGTGGATGCGCTGGCGTTGGGCGTTCTCCTGTCAATTGCCGGAATACTGGGCGATTTAGTCGAATCGATGCTCAAGCGAGCCGCCGGCGTCAAGGATTCCGGCGAGTGGATTCGTGGAATGGGTGGTGTTCTGGACGTCATCGATAGTTTGCTTTTGGCATCACCTGTGCTTTATGTATATGTGCACCTATTGCGTATCTAAACGTTAACCCTGAACGATGTGATTGAGTCACGCCGCGTCCGCGATATCAGTTATGATTCTCCAATCTGTTTTTACAATTGTTTATTTCGTATTCATGGTGCTGCTGTTATTCGGCGTCACGATTTTCATTCATGAGCTGGGGCATTTTTGGGTGGCGCGTCGGCTCGGTATGCGTGCCGACGTCTTTTCCATCGGCTTTGGGCACGCGATCTGGAAAAAAGAAGTCGACGGGGTGCTTTATAAGATCGGATGGATTCCTTTCGGCGGTTACGTGGCTCTGCCGCAGATGGAGCCGGGTGGCGGAAAAACCGTGGACGAAGACGGCAATGAAGTTTCCCTGCCTCGCGTCGAACCCTGGAAAAAGATAGCAGTTGCGCTGGCGGGAGCAGTCGGAAATGTCATTCTCGCCGTCATCATTGCCTACGTCATCTTCTGGGCAGGAAAGCCTGCGATGCTTGATGAAACTTCAAGCGCGATCGGCTACGTCAAAGAAGACAGCGTTGCTCACGAGCTGGGACTCCGGGCGGGTGATGTTGTTAAAGAGATTAACGGCAGCCAGGTCGGGAACTGGCAGGATGTTGCCATCGGTGCCGCGCTGCGAAATGCTGTCGATCTGGTAGTGGAACAGAGCACGGGAACGGTTAAAGTCCATCTCGACACCGAAGCCGGGGCGTTAGGAATCAAAGGCGTGCGCGGAATCCCGGGCGTCAGCGGTCCCTCTTACTGTATTGTTGGCGGCACGGAGGAGGGGGCAAGCGCAGAAGAGGCCGGGGTTAAAGCAAGAGACCGTATTATCGCGATCGACGGGATCGAGATTCTCAGCATCCCGCAGATGAAGAATCTCGTCGAAGAGCGTCGAGACCAGGTTCTTGATCTGACGCTGGAACGAGAAGGCGAGCAACTCATCGTCCAAGTTACGCCTCGATTAGAGATAAGAGAAATTGAAGGCGGAGACCCGATCGAAGGCGTTTTTATCGGCATCACGTTCACGCGGTATCCCGTGAACCGGGCTGTCCTCGTGCATCCGCCGCCGGGCCAGCAGGTTCGCAGTCATGCGGGGTTGATCTTCAGAACCCTTCGGGCACTTGTGACTCCGAAGGAAGCGAAAAACGCGGCCGGCGCCATCGGGGGGCCACCCATGATTTTTCAATATCTCTGGGCCATGGTGACGATCGATTTTCGCCTGGCGCTATGGTTTACTTGTCTACTGAACGTAAATCTCGCGATCATCAATCTTCTGCCGATTCCAGTGTTGGATGGCGGGCACATCACATTTTCCTTAACCGAAATGATTACTCGCCGCCCCATGAATGAGCGCTTCGTAGTGCGGATTACAACCGTTTTTGCAGTGTTGCTGATCTCCGCCATGTTGTTCTTGTCCTACCGCGACTTTGACCGAATTTTTTCTTCGCCCGAGGACGGGGGGGCTTCCAAATCCGTGCCCGTGGAACCGGGTTCCGACCTCGAGCCGGGCGCGGAATAAACCAAACCGCGAATTACAGCGAAGCGTAGTCCTGTCCACGCGTCAGCATGACGCCGTAGGTATTGGAGACCGCTCGGCCGTGCCAGACGGAACTCAGCTCCGGATTCGTGCATAGCGGGCATCTCAGAATTGCTCTGAATTCCGTTACACCCTGCGTCTTGAAGTAGTAGGTTTTGACCGGGAATTCACTGGTCATGCATGTGCCGGGTTTGAGCGAGACCAATTCGGTGGCATCATAATGCTTCGGGGAAGCATCCTCGCCCAGGTAGTTGTCGCGCCTGCCGTTAGAATACGTCCACGTAAAAAGAAGGTTGGGATTTTTGGGAAACATGAACGGCTTGTCGCCGACATTCTCATAGATCACGTCGAAATTGATTACATCACCGACTGCCACTTGATCCCTGGCGGGCCGAATGGTTACCTGGAGCCCCTTTTCCGTCACGGATCCGTTTACATGCCCAACTGCATTCGGTTTGTAGACATCCGGCACGGTTGAGCATCCGCTTGCCAGTGCTATTACGGTAAGTCCTATTAGCTTTGCTTTTGTTTTCATATTTTAAATGCTCCTTTGTCGCGAACGAAGCATTTAATGAGCACTTCGCATTCCAATGACGCATAATGACGCGTTTTTGAACATGGCAAACATGAAATTGCCTTAAAACCTGCACATAATTGCACATAATAATATTTCGTATCGGTGATAATGTTCTGGATACTCCTCGCTGTTCTCGTCCGATTTAATCAATTTGCGATAAGAATGCGTCATATTTTCTTTTTGAGAAAGTGAAGCGATGAAGATACTGGTTGCCTTGGACAGTTTTAAGGGGAGTCTGGACTCCACCAGAGCGTGCCGGGCGGTTCAGGACGGTTTTCTGGAGGCAGACCCGAATCTGGAGGTGTTCATGAGGCCCCTGGCAGACGGCGGGGAAGGCACTGCAGCCGCATTTCTGACTGCGCTCGGAGGGGAATGGGTTGTCCGCCGGGTACGTGGACCCCTGAAAGGCCAGGAGGTGGAGGCTGGTTTTGCCCTATTCCCGGATAAACAGGCAGCCTGTGTGGAGATGGCTCAGGCCAGCGGACTGACCCTGGTGGAGCCGGAATCGAGAGATCCCCTGGTCACGACGACCTTTGGGACGGGGGAGTTGATATTGACCGCCCGGGAACTTGGCGCCGAGACGGTCTGGCTGGGAGTGGGGGGAAGCGCGACAATCGATGGCGGACTCGGCGCGGCGGCGGCTTTTGGCTGGAAGTTTCTGGACGCGGCGGGCACGGAACTTCCGCCCCAAGGTGAATCTCTTCCTTCGATTGTCGAAGTGATCAAGCCTCCCAAGCTGGATCCGCCGGTCATCAAGGTCCTCTGCGATGTTCAGAATCCGCTTTTGGGCAAGCTCGGAGCCGCCCGGGTATTCGGTCCGCAGAAGGGAGCAGACGCCGGGACAGTCGAATTTCTGGAGCGGGGGCTCGGTAACCTGGCCGCTCGGGTTTCGGCGTCGCTTAGGCGCGAGATTGGGGAGATGACGAGTGGAGGCGCAGCGGGCGGTCTTGCGGCGGGCGCGGTTGCGTTTCTGGCAGCGACGTTGGAATCCGGGATCGAGCGGGTCATGACCGAGACCGGCTTCGAGGCGCTTTTGGCGGACATGGACTGGGTGATTTCCGGAGAAGGATCATTCGACAGCCAATCGCTCAATGGTAAAGTTGTAGATGGTGTGGCTCGCGCAGCGCGAAATGCCGGCGTTCCGATGGGCGTCCTTGCCGGGCGAGTCGCACTCGAGGAATCCGACTGGAAACAGGCGGGGATCCAGTGGGCCATCCCCTCTGCGCCGCCCGACATGCCCCAGGACGAGGCCATGAACCGGGCAGAGTCATTGTTGAAGTCCGCGGCTGGAAAGGCCTCCGTGCTGATCAAGGGATGACATGAAATTCTGTATCGTCTACATGACCGCCTCAGATCGCGAAGAAGCGCGGCGGATCGCCGATACATTGGTGTCGGAAAGGTTAGCCGCCTGCGTCAACATTCTCAGCGACATGGAGTCGCATTACTGGTGGGAAGGATCTGTTCAGCGGAACACGGAAATTCCGTTGCTTGCAAAGACGACCGAGGACCGGGTGGGAGAACTTACGAAACGGGTTGCCTCAATGCACAGCTACGACTGTCCCTGCATTGTATCCATCCCGCTTGAACACCTCCACGAACCCTTCGCCCGCTGGATTGCCGATCAGCTATCTTCGTGATCGCATGATGAAGTAAGCGAGGGTGAGGATCGAAGATACCGCGGCGGCCAGGTAGGTCAAAAATGCCGCGTTCAATACCCGACCGGCATCTTCCTGTTCGGCTGAAGTCACGATCCCCGCAGTTACCATCTGTTTCTTTGCACGTGCGCTCGCGTCCCACTCGACCGGCAGGGTAACTATGGAAAACACCACCGTCGCTGAAAACAAAATCAGACCCGCATTCACCATCATGCTCCCGAAGCCGCCTCCCGACCCGCTCTGAAGCATAAACCCGGCGATCAGAACGATATAGGCGAAGCGGCTTCCGACCGAAGCGGCCGGAACCATTGCGGAACGCAGGTGGAGCGGCGCATATTTCTGTTCGTCTTGCAGGGCATGGCCCGCTTCGTGACACGCGACCCCGATGGAAGAGAGCGACGGGGAATCATAAACAGGCGGTGAAAGCCGAAGGACCTTTTGACGGGGATCGTAATGATCACTTAGGAATCCCTGGACCCGCTCGATATTTACATTGGTAAGGCCCTGTGAATCGAGCATTCGGCGGGCTGCCTGTGCGCCGGTCAATCGTGAACCGGCCATCACTTTGGAATATTTCTGAAAGGTGCTCTTGGTCAGCATGGATGCCAAGCCCGCCAGGATCAGGCCGGGAATCGCAAACCACAGATAATCTGGATTGAAATACATGATAGGTACTACAACATCCTCTCCTTGGGTTGGCTCTATTTTTTTAAAGTATCAGGCAATGCTTGAACCAGGAAGACAACGATTCGGTGCCACGCGTTCATTCGTCCGCGGGCGTGGTTTCGGACATCAGAACCAGGATGGAGCGTTCTCCCACCCATTTATTGCCGGTAGCAATATCGCCAACCGGACTGCCTGCCGCTGAGTTCAGGGCAATTTCCCACGGTGTCCCCGGCGGGGCAGGAAGGGCAAAATCAGCATTGTGTGCGCCGGCGTTGCAGAGAATCAGCAGTGCTCCGGTTTGCGAAGGCATCGGATCCAGCAGGATCGCCACCGCCCTATCGTGACTCCATTCAGGATTTTTTCCATCAGGACTAAACCATCGAATGCCGGGCGAATCATTTCCCTCTTTTGAATCATCGTAATAGGCCGTACGACGCAGTTGTGAAAATTCCCTTCGCAGCGAGATCGCACCGCGAGTGAATTCGGTCAGTTCGCCACGAGATTCCGCGGCGTCCCAGTCCAGCCAGGAAAGTTCATTGTCCTGGCAGTAGGCATTGTTGTTGCCGGACTGACTGTTTCCAAACTCGTCGCCCGACAGCAGCATCGGGACTCCTTGCGAAAGGAAAAGTGTCGCGATGAAATTCTTGACCTGTTTCAGGCGGCGGGCGGTGATCGCGGGATCATCCGACGGTCCTTCCCAGCCGAAGTTCTCGCTGAAGGCGTGGTCGTTCCCGTCCCGGTTTTCCTCCCCGTTTTTCTCGTTATGCTTATGGCTGTAACTTACGAGGTCGTTCAGCGGAAATCCGTCATGACTCGTGATGAAGTTGATCGATTTCTGAGGTGGTCCTCCCTGGTCATGGTACAGATCCGCGCTCCCCGTGATTCGACGTGCAAACGGGGTCAGCATCCCGTCATCGCCTCGCCAAAACCGTCGGATCTCGTCGCGATATTTCCCGTTCCACTCGGACCATCGTGCCCCGGGAAAGGATCCAACCTGGTACACGCCGGCCGCGTCCCACGCTTCCGCGATCAACTTGGTGTCTCGTAGCAGGGGATCTTCCGAGATCGCTTCGATCAAGGGCGGATTCCCGAGGATCTCTCCGTCCTGTCCTCGCGTGAGCACCGACGCCAGATCGAACCGGAAGCCATCGACATGCATCTCTCCGACCCAGTACCGGAGGGAGTCCAGGATCAGCCCGGTCACGACCGGATGATTACAGTTTAACGTATTTCCGCATCCCGAATAGTTCTGATAGGTGGATCCATCCGGGCCCAATTGGTAGTAGATTGTAGGGTCTATCCCGCGATAGGAATAGACGGCCCCTCCCTGACCGGCCTCCGCAGTGTGATTGTAGACGACATCCAGAATCAGTTCGATCCCCTCCGCGTGCAATGCCCGGACCAGTTCTTTGAATTCCCGTATTTCGGAGCCGGGTTCCGTCCCCTGGGAGTATCCTGCATGCGGGGCGAAAAATGACACGGTGTTGTATCCCCAGTAATTCCGGAGATCGCGTCGCAGGTCGTTGGTGATCAGATACTCCATTTCGTTGAACTGATGGACCGGCAGGATTTCCACCGCGGTGATGCCGAGCTTCCGGAGGTAGGGGATCTTCTCGATGAATCCTCGGTAGGTTCCCCGCGCAGAGACGTTGGAACTGGGGTGGGCGGTGAATCCACGAAGGTGCGTTTCATAGATGACGGTTTCGCTCCAAGGTGTGCGGGGCGAAGCATCATCCGCCCAGTCGAATTCGTCCGCCACGATCATGGATTTTAGGCAGGCGGACCCATTGCGGGGCGGCACCCCGGCAACCAGGCTGCCTGGATCGCCCCAGCCGCGCCGGCCGGCGACCGCCTGTCCGTAGGGATCGAGGAGCCACTGTTCGGCGTCAAACCCGCGGCCCTCGCGGGTACTGGGGTCACCGTTCATTCGGTACACATAGTAGTGGCCGGGCCGGGCGTCCGGAACGTGAACGTGCCAGATGTCACCGAACCGGTTTCGGGAGGGATCCAGTTCCACTTCGCGCATAGGCTCCTCCGCCGATGCATCATCGAAAAGGAGAAGCCAAACCTGCGACGCATGCCGGCTGAAGATAGAAAACTGCACGCCGGTTTCGACCGGCCAGGCGCCCAATGGGAGAGGTGGACGATAGAAGGGCAGTACGCGGGACGGGGAATGTGGACTGCGGGATTCTTGATGCGAGGTGCGAGTCACGGGATGTGGGTATCTGGGAATCGGTTAATGGAAACCGGTTGCTGGTTATTTCTGCATGGCTCCTTGAAGGCACAGATTCTAAACTACTCGATCATTCAGTTCAAGAAATCCCCAATCCTCAATCCCCGCATCCCCCATCGGCAAATTGATGTCTAACTATGTTCAATGCGCAGTCGCGATTGGCTTGCGGGATTTCGAGGTGGTATTCGATAAACCTGCCGAGAAGGGTTTCGATGTCATGGCTTTGTTTTGCATCGAGGCGAGTGTTCATCGCGATGCGCGGATTTTTCGAACGTTGCCAGTTGGAAAGAATCGCAACCGATGCCGGTTGAATGGGGAGAATGTGTCTCGTGTGGCCGGTTTTGCAATCGCTGCAACAGATTCCTCCGTGTTCGAGGTCGAAAGTGGCAGGTCCAGCCACATCTGCGATACTCGTATGACAGGAAGTGCAGCGTTGTATCTGGGGGGCGAATCCCAGGATGCGCAGTAGCTTCAACTCAAACCAGAAGAGAAACGGGGCAAATGCCTTCTCCTCGTGAAGGTAATCCAGGCTCCAGTCAAGGCTTTCGAACAGGCCTGCCTGGTGGGCCTGGGCCGGATTGATCCGGTATAACAGATGAGAGAGATAGGATGCGACCGCGCAAGACCTCCAATCCGTCCGGAAGGACCTGCGGTCTTTCAGGGCGAAGCATTCCTTGAGAATGTGGAGTTGGCGTTCCTCCTTTTCGTAGTAGAGAATCTCGCAGGTGTAGAACAAATCGAAATGTCCCAACATGGGGCTTTTGGGTCGTTGCGAACCCTTTGCAAGGGTGGTGATCTTGCCGTGGTCCCGGCTAAGCCACACCAGGATCTGCGACGATTCCGAGTACGGGAAGACACGGAGCAGGACGGCGTCGGTACGCTGTATCATTTTCTTACGCCGTAGACTGCTGGTCTCGGCTGATCCACGCTTCCAGCTTGTCAACGAGGGTGGGGCGGTCGTCGATCACATCGGATCCCGGGTAAACCGCGCCCGCCGAGATGACAAGTTTCATGGCTTCCGCGATGGAGATCGGCAACGGGGTAAGATCTGTGCGCGGGGCGATGATCATCAACCCCGACGTAGGGTTCGGGGTCGTCGGGACGAAAAGCGAAACAAAGGCTTGATCCTCTGCCTTGGGCACAATTTTCTCAAGCTCCGGAGCCAGCGGCGCGGTCACGAACGCGACGGAGAAAATTCCATTGCGAGGGTATTCGATCAGGACCACCTCTTTGAACAACGTTTGGCGCTGGGCCAGGAACGCCTCGCTGATCTGCCTCACCCAGATGTAGATTTTGTTGAACAGGGGGATACGTTCAACTACCTTTTCCGCGAGGCGATAGACCTGCTTGCCAAGGAAACTTCGCACGAAGAATCCGATGAGGCAGAGAATCATCAACCCCATCAGCAGCGCAACGATGCGCGCGACCATTAATTCGTAACCGGGGTCGCGCATGCTTTCGGGCAATAGGTTCGCCATGAATTCGAACAGCACGTTGTTCGTAAGAAACTGGAACATCGCGTTGCCGACGAAGACGGTAATCGCCAGTGGCGTGATCAGAACCAGTCCGAAAAGAATGTTGTTGCGCAAGGTCCCGGTGATCAGGCGAATCATGGACGGCTTGGGGCTGGGGACCTCGGGATTTGCCGTGTTCTTAGATTCATCGCTCATGATGCTTTTTCAGATACGGGTCTTTTATCGATTCGGATTGTCAGCACCCTGCGCTCGCTCGCGGACTGAATGGTTAGGATTGCATCCGGCAGCTCCACGGATTCTCCCGGGCGGGGAATCCTTCCCAACTGGTGATAGATCATGCCGCCGAGGGATTCGTACTCATCGTTGAATGGGAATTCGATATTGAGGAGTTTTTTGGCTTCATCCACCGCTATTCTTGCATCAACGATCGCACTGCCATTGGGTAATCGCTGCATGACCAGCGCTTCGGTGTCGTATTCATCGTGAATTTCACCGACAAGTTCCTCTAGGACATCCTCCATGGTGATCAGGCCGGCGGTGCCTCCGTACTCGTCCACCACGATGGCGATCTGCTCTTTTTCCAGCCGGAAGAGTTTCAACAGGTCGCTGATGGGAAGGCTTTCAGGGATTGAGATCACATCTTTCACGATTTCGCCGACCGGGTCCATCCCCTGGCCTTCACTGGAGAGGCGGATCAAGTCCTTCAGGTGGACCATCCCCTGGATCGTGTCGATGTTTTCGTGGTACACCGGAAATCGCGAATAGGGTGAATCCTTGATTGCGGCGGATGCCTCGGCGACGGTCGCCTTACTTTCGAGACCGATCATGTCGACCCGGGGCGTCATGCTTTCTCGTGCGATGGTTTCGCCGAATTCGAATACGCTTTTAATAATTTCCCGTTCTTCGATTTCCAGCTCTTCATCGGGAGCCTGGTCCACAAGGTGGAGGATTTCATCTTCGGACGAGGGGCGGTTCTCTTCGTCGGCTTCTTCCATCATCCAGTTCATCAGCCCCAGTTCGAGGCGAGCAAGGGGCCAGGCCAGCGGCCAGAGGACTCGCGAAAGCACGTTTGCGAAGGGAAGGAATCGGATTGAAATCAGGTCCGCGTGGCTTTCCGAGAGGACGCGAGGAACAATCTTCAGTAGAATGCTGAGCAGGACGG
>CAUZEO010000128.1:0-13286 GCA_963578625.1 Kiritimatiellia bacterium
CCCCAATGTTATCAGCCTTCTTGGTACAGCTCATGCCGGAAGCTTGAACATCGATCAACTCCGCCTGTCCGCGTTTTCAGGAAACGGCGGATCCAACGATGCCGATCCGACAATGATCGACAACATCAGTCACGTCCCCGAGCCCGGAACCTTCGCGCTGCTCGGAATCGGCGCCATTCTTCTCGGCCTGCGCCGCAAACGCGCCTGATCGCGAAGTCGATAACAACAAATTCAAAAGAGGCCGCCCGGGCAATCCGGCGGCCTCTTTTTTTGTGTTCGGATTCCCGAAGCATCGGAAGTCGCCAAGACTTTCGGTCGGCGACGCACAAGTCCGACAAAGTCAAAGACCAACACTCAAAACAGCTGAACCCCAACCAGGAATCTGAACCACGAAGTACACGCCTTCCACGCGAGGAGCGGGAAAACAAACAAAGCAGCAAAGCCGCAGCCGAACGAAATTCACCACGGAGGGGCTTTTTGGTCACTCCGTGAACTCCGTGGTAGAAAATTTGTCGCGGACAAGAATGATTTCGGAAGATAGCAGCACGAAGAATGATCCGGGGTCAAAACACTACGTAGTATACTGTATAGCGTTTTGACGATGCCACAAAAGTACTCGTCCCTGTCCTTGTCTCAGTGGAACCTCTCTTGTAGCGCGGAATTCATTCCGCGTCAGGAGCTGCGGAAGGAACCTTAACGTTGCAAAAACTCAGAGTCTTGAGTGCGTATCAGGCCGAAATTGCGGTACTTTTACTCGACCCTCCCGGTCAAATCTTCGCAAATCCCGATTAAAATTACGACAAAGCTCTCGATGGCCAGCAGCAATTCTCGTCGGTCTTTGTCGTATTCTTAATCGACCCTCGGTTCGATGACGATTTCGGATTACGACAGTGAAGTCGAAGCACTAATGATAATCAAAACACGGAGTCTTTCGCATCGTTGGGGTGAAGTGCGCATCTCCTGTACGCGGAATAAATCCCACATTCCGGGAGTGGTCGCACGGGTGCCGGGGTTCTGCGGGGCACGGCATCCGTGGGTCGGCTTTGCTATCCGTGGGCTCACCCAGCGGAGACGGTGGCCGCCGCATCATGCGCACATCGATGCGGTGTAAGAGCTGTGCGAATGGCGGTGATCGCTCACTGCGGAATGAACTCCGCGCTACGGGGACAATGGATTGATTACTGTACACGAAGCCGGTAGGACTTCGCGGCGGGTGTGGCGTCGGTGTCGATGATGTACAGCAATCCGCCGGTGCCCGATACGGGATCTCCGCTCGGGGTCCAGTTCGGTGAGCTTAGATCCGCCGACCGCTCAAGTTGGTGATCCAGTCCCGCGATGCTGAGGAACTCGAGAACAATTGCGCCGGGGACAGTCACCGGCGTCAAGGTGGGTGTCGTGGGCTGGACGGATGCAACGACCAGTAGGCGCGTGTCGTCGACATCCAGGCCCACGACCCGCTCGGACATGGACAAGCCTAGATCCCGCGTGCCGGTCTGCACCACGGGGATGAGAATGACGCCGAAGTTCTGACCGGGGTTATCGATCCAGAAATCCGCCGACGAAGTCAAATCGAGTGTGTCGCTGGCGGTGCCGCTACCAACCGTAATCTGCCCCAGGGACGCGCTTTTATAATGAACTCCCGCCTGCGGTCCCGACGCTCCGAATTGATTCCAGGTGACCGTCGCTTCGTCCCAATTCACCAGGATGCGATGCACATTGAACGAAGTGGCTGGGTTGGCCGCGTTGACGGTGTGCAATTCGAGGGTGGCGCTGGTGACATCCCAGTTGCTCAATGGTGAGGTCATCGTAATCGCACCGAAGCCAAACCGGTACAGGGGAATCTTCAAATCTCCGTTTTCCACTCCCGCGCCCCCGTTTCCCCCCAGCTTGGTGTGAAAAGCATCCTTGCAGCACTCGCCAACGGTCGCGTCGTCGATGGCTTCCAGTACGGCCGCGACCGGGCCGTCGCCCGCGGAAAACGTAGTGATGCGCGTATCGTCGCCGTCCAGGGCACCGGCGACCCGCTCTTGAGCCGGAAGCAGGACCTCGTTGCCAAAGCTGCCGGGATAGGATCCGTTGAGCTGCCCGCGCGAAATGAAGATCAGACCGTGGTTGTTCCCCGGGTTAGCGATCCAATAATTGACCATCGCCGAGATGTCCGCGAGATCCTCGTTCGGCGCAGACGGACCGTCGTCGTTGTTGAATCCGATCGAGGCCACGGGATTGGGATTGTAGTCCACGCCGGCCACGGGAATCGTGGCGCCGAAATCCGTGGATTCGTCCCACGAGGTGACCATCTGGTGAACGGAAAAGGATCCGTCGTGATCGGCGGCGTTGCGCCGGCAGTCCAGCCACGATCGAACATGCCCGGAGAACCCCGCATCGCCCACGTGCCACTTCATCAGGAAAGCAGCGTCGCCCCCGTCGAAGTTAGCTCCGCCTTTCAGGAATCCTCCCGCCACATCCACCGTACCGGCCACGGTATGCACATAGAGGTCTTCTACCTGCTCGATATCGGCGGCATACGAAGCGATCGAAACGGCGACCGCGAGCGACCCGAAGAGAAAGCGGGAATGATTTCGTGAACTCATGGACCCGCCACCGTGATCGTTTGATCCACCGGCACGTTCTGCACCCATTGCGCCGCGCCTCCCGGCCAGAGAATCTCCAGGTCGACCGGGGCACTGTGAGCGCCCAAACCGAAATGCAGGGTGGGGTCGTTTTGATTGTTCTCGCCCGTACCGGCCTCAACTTGGCGAACCACCGTCAGCCCCGGCACAATAATTTTCACCTGGCCGCCCACCGCCATTTTACTCGTAGTCACGCCATCGCCAACCAGTCGCACCCGCAACCAGTGGTTCACGCTGCCCTTGTTGATCATCAGCTTGCCGTCGGCAACCAGGTCGAGATCGCCGTCGTTGTCAATATCCGCCCAGGCGCCTTGATAATCGCCATGTAGTCCACTGGTTCCCTCTTGCGCCGACACATCGACGAAGGTGAAATTGCCGTCGTTTCGGTAGAGCTTCGATGGACCGTTAAAGGCAGTGAAGAACAGGTCCAAATCACCATCGTTATCCCAGTCGCCCGCGGCCGGCGAAGCGTTGCCTTCCTGGTAGATCACGCCGCCGGTCCCCATATCTTCGAAATGATAGGAGTTGGCAGGCCCCCTGTTTCGCAAGAATTCGGATTCAGGTTGGCGTTCAGGGATCCCACCAAACCCTGCACCGTGCGCGAAATTGCCGACAAAGATATCGAACAGCCCGTCGTTGTCGAAATCCCCCCAGGCCGATCCGATGGTGTGTGCATCGTCGTAGAAGGTCAACTCGGGGGCGTCGCCGTCGGCGCCGTAGACATCGGCGACCTCGTTCAGCATCCCGTTGTCGTTTTGCCAGAGCAGATTCGGCTGAAGTCGATAATTTGAAACGTAAATGTCCGTGTCGCCGTCTACGTCGAAATCACAGGCAGTGACGCCTCTTGCTTTTCGAACCGGGCCGGTCTGCGTCCAGGCAAGTGTCATGGCGGCGCCTCCCGAGCTGTGATACCGCGCATCGGGTTGAGCCGTGGCGCCCCCGGGGAACTCGTATCCACCTATGTACAAGTCATCCAGGCCGTCTCCGTTCCAATCGCCCCAGCACGATCCGCGACTCGCCTGCATAGGCAGCCCGGGCAAGGGGACAAATGAGAATCCGCCTCCCGCGGCATTTCGATAGACGGCCGCGTCAATGTAGCTGGACAGGTCCGGAAATCCATCGTTGTTCATGTCTCCCCAGGTTCGCCCGGGAAGGCTCGCGAATACCGAGAAAAATTCTCCGCCCATGTTCCGCCAGACCTGGGTGCCGTCGCAAAGATCCACCCACCCGTCCAGATCGAAGTCGGCGAATCCCGCCGTCTGCCCGGAGAGGGATGAGAAAAAGGTGGCGGTCTGATCGCTGAACGTGGGTCCCAGAGGCGGTTGCGAGGTTGTCACGACCAGGCGATAGGTTTTCAGGGCACTGTACCCATGCGGGTCAAAAACCGTCCCGCTGGATCCGTCGCCCGATATCACCACCCCCGTATCAACCCACGTGCCTGGCGCCGACGGCAGTTCGTATTCGAGCGCGTAGTTGACGCCCGCCTCGGTCAAAAAGGACAACCCGGTCACATCTCCCTGGCGCACGTCGGTGAACAACACCTCGAGATCGGCGATTACGTTGACGGACAAGCGCGTATCGTCCTGATCGAGAGCTCCCGGGACCCGGTCGGAAGAAACCAGGGGAAGCTCGGTGAACGTGCCGGCCCTGGGGATAATGATGAGTCCGAAGTTGCTCGAAGGCGCGGCAAACCAGGCCTCTACTTCGGCCCGAACATCCACATCCACCGATCTGGCGCCTCCCCCCAGGGTGAAGTCTCCGACCGGTACGGCATGGTAATGCGCGCCCGGTTGCGGTCCGCCGGCGCCGAAGCGATTCCAGGTGACCGTGGCCTCATCCCAATCGACCAGCATGAGATGCACGTCGTAGGTGATCGCTGGATCGTTGCGATTGGTGGTGAATACCAGGAAGCTTGCATGGTCAAAAGCGAGGGCAGCGGCAGGATAACTCACCCGCAAATTCCCCAATCCGAAACGGTACAAGGCATAGGACGGATTGCTGCCCACGATGCCGCAGCCCAGGATGGCTGAATCCCGGCTGGTTGCACTTGGCGCTGCGCTCCGAATGACTGCATCGTCAATGGCTTCTAAAACGTGGTCGAGTTGGGTGGCGTTGCCGGTCGTCGTGGTGATTCGGACATCGTCGGAATTGAGACCGGGTTGCCGTTCACGAGCCGCAATTTGAATCTCGGGGTTGAAGACGCCCGGGTAGGATGGATTGGTAAGCCCCCGCGGAACGGCAATGAGGCCCCGGTTCGATGCCGGATCCATTCGCCAATGCCGTGCGATCACCGCAAGATCACAGGAATCGGAGCGGTCTACTTCATTGAACCCGGCTGCCGCCAGTGGATGAGCAACATAGTCGACACCCGCCACCGGAAGCGTATTGCCGAAGGAAGTAGATTCATCCCAGTCGGTCAACATTTGGTGAAGGGTGAAGGAACCATCTCCGTTGATCCCGGCAAAACCGCCCAGGGCGGTAGCCAGCAATCCGTCAAACCCCGCGTCGCCCTCATCCCACTTCATCAGGGCCACGCCGTCTCCGGAATCGAAATTCTTTCCGATCTCCAAGACAGAGGTTGCTCCGGAAGCGCCGTTCGCGGTGTGAACCATCGAATCAAGAACCGGCTCCACATCGGCAGAGCGGCAGAGCGGCACGGGAAGGAGCCAACAGGCCAGAATTGCTAAGCGGATTGACATACGAATAAGCGGATTACGATGTGCAGAGACTACTCTGAAACTGAGGCAAAAGCAAAACGAATGAGAATGGGGTCGCGGCGGCGGGGTACGGGGTTAGGTTTCAGGTTTCGGTGGGGACTCTGGCTGGGCCAGAATTTTTCCGCTATGAGAGTCCCCCCTTCGGCGTAAACTTTGTCCCACACAGCTTCCGCCAATTAGGTTCGCAAGTCAGGGAAAGCCAACTCGTGAGCCTACTCGAGAGCCAAATCGAACCGCCCACCTTGTTCGACGAATCATAGCCGGTTCCTAATTACTGCCGGAACTAGTAAATCCCTCCTCTTCATCGATGAAGAGGAGAGATGAGGATTGCAAAATTCTACGGCATTCAGAAACAAGGTTTCAGGGAGGACTGTGGGGCAGAAAATGTCGAATATCGAATGCTCAACGTTAAATTTCGAAGGATGTGATTCTCTTCCCTTGAATATTCGGAATTGAGCATTTTTTGAAAATTCAGCAAATCGGTTAAGTCCGCACTGGCACCTTTTTCCTGCGTACAACTCGGTCAACCAGGAAAACTCCGGCCACAAACCCCGAAAACCAAAACCCGAACACCGATCAACGCGCATACTTAATCTGCCCTTCCGCAAACCATTCCGACGGATCCGCATAGGGACGCTGCTTTCCGCCCCAACGAAGGCTCATAACATGATCCGTTCCCTCCGCGTTGCCGAAGTCCAGGTGGAGATCCAGGTGCAACTTGTCGTTGGGTACCGGGTAATACTCTCCCAATGACTTCCAGGCGATCCTGCCCGTCAATGACCAGGATTGCTCTCCGGTTCGTTGGACCTGGTATTCAGCATCTTCCAGGAAAGCGGTGCCACGGACGGAATAGGGCCTCATGGCTTGCCCCTCCGGTGATCCACTGACGGGGAAAAAGAGATGGTGGTCTCCTTCCCCATATTCCCTTCGCTTTCGGTCCACCGCGGGATCCGTGTTGATGTAGAGACTTAGATTATCGGATTTCCAAGCCGAATCAATGTCCTCGGGATAGTAGGTATTCATCGCCGGCGAATCATCTCCCCTGCACTCCACACCAAGGTAGAGATACTTTTCATCATACCGGAGCATCCAGCGAATCTTTATCGCCCCATCCGAGGTCCCGAATTCGACCGGCGTGGTCAACTCCGTCCACGTTTTGAGGCTGCCGTCGACAACCGGCGGCCGCAGAACAGACGTGATCCCGATATACTTCTGCAACGCCACAACCTTTCGCGGCATCTCCCTCGCCACCGCAACAACACCATCCAAGTCCTGCGCGGACACCTCGAATCGAACGGAAGTCCGTTTCACATCCTTCAAACCCTCCACTTCATACACCCGGATATGCTCCCCGCCTTCCAGGCTCTGGCCCACCACGTACACCCCGCCATTGCCCGGATGATCGAATGTGCGGACATGCCCCAGTTCATGCGACGTGATGCAGTACGGGTCGGTCTCCTGCTTCGCTCCTTCACGCGTGCCGTGAAACATCCGGGTCACGAACAACCCGTCGTCGCTGAAGACGTTCAGGTACCCGTCCATGTCGGCGACAAATACGAACCCCGACGCCCAGTCCAGGCTCGTCATGTAGGAAAATGTCCCCGGTTGCAGGATCATTCCCGCTGCTTTTGCCCCGGCCTGCCAGATCCTCTCTCCTTCGGGCGAGAACCGGTTCACATTCTGCCGGCCGATTCTCTTGGACCAGAACGAGGGCCCCACGAAAGGTCCGGTGCTGTCGATATCCCGGGTGCCATAGTAGCGATTTTCATCGGGATCCACCCCCACCCCGCCGATGCCGTCGCGGCTCAACGCCTCGCCGGTGTCCGACAATTCGAAGGCCTTCACATGGTCCCAACTGTACCGGGGAATGTCGTCCTCCACGCCTTGCAGAGAAAAAGCCATGTTGCCGAAGTAAACGGTCCCATCCGCGGTGATATTTGCGTCCACGCTGTCCCAACGAAGCCCTTGCTCCGCGGCTTCCTCGTCCGAGAGGACCGACACCTCGTCTTCCGTCGCGAGGGTATCGTGATTCAGGTCATGCCAGATGGTCCACGTCGGCGCAGTACTCAGCATGTAGTCGGCCCGGGTTCCATCCGTCTTGTTGAACGAGACCCGCGGCCCGAATCGCACCACCGGGTAGAGATCGTCGCCCTTGATCCGAAAGATTCGAAGGCCCTTGTGAAAGATGTAGAGATACCGGTTTCCATTCAGGGTCAGAGCCCCGCCGCCTCGTGAAGGATAGCCGTAAAAGGAGTACCCATCGTCAAACTTGTGTGCGTACCAGACCTTGGTCCAGTTCCACTCTCCCGTTTCGTAATCCAGGTGATACTCCTTGATAGTGGGGAACGTGGGCCCTTCGAAGCCGTAAATCCACTGGGGATCGGTCTGATCATGGGTGCCCAGGTAACAGTAGAAGGCCTGCAAATCCCACAGGGGCTTCCACTCACTGGAGATTTTCTGAACCCGGTTCAACGCCATTTCCGACAGGATGACGTTCCCGTCCCCATCCACGGCGATGCCGCGGGGAATGCCAAGCTTGTCGGATCTGACAGTTCCATGAAACGGATCCGAACTCCCGAAGGTCTTGAGCAATTGGCCTCCGGGATCGAAAACCTTCACCTGATTGGGAATGCCGAGATCCACCACATACAAGTTTCCCTTCGGTCCGACCGCCAGGGCGCCGGGCCGCTCCACCCCCTGGCTGACGACTTCGCGGACGACTTTCCCATCGGGGTTGATTGCGAGAATCTTCTTCCCGCTGACGACGTACACCTCGTCACCGTTGTGAACCGCGATGCCGTTGGGCTCGGCAATACTCTCCCATTTTTCTATCAATTCCCCGGTGGTCGTGTCGTGGACACGGATCAGGTTGTAGTGATAGTCGGAGATGAGCAACCGCCCCTTCCAGACCGCCGCTCCGCGCATGCGTTCGCATTCGTAGAACTGGAAGGGATGACGCATGATCCCACGCCAGGCGTGAGTCCGCGGATCGTTGCTTCCGTCGGGCAACTTGCAGTCGAGCGCCTCCTGCTGGAGTTCCAGGACGCGCGCATCGCGTTGCTCGGGAATCCGCCAGGAATCGCGCACCTCGTGATACCGGGGAGGATCGTCGAAACGAATCACCAGGTCCTTGCCCTGGAAGTGATTGAATTTCATATCCGACTTCCGGATCCGGTACATCGCCTCGTCTCCGATGGCGTAAATCGAATCCTCGTCCTGCGCCAGGGCCGAGATCACCTCCGCCGCTGAGACATTCACGGCCGCATTCAGTTCCTTGCCATCGGGCGATATTTTTTGAACGCACCGGCCGTGCCCGCCGCCCGAGGAATAAATGAAACCTTCATCATCCACGATGACATCGAAAAGGTTGAGCGCCTCCACGTTGCCGAGATCCCCGGGAACCCATGGCTGCCGGCCATTCCCGACGGTGGCGATGTAGCGCGGTCGAACGGAAGCCCCCTGGAGGGATCGGTACTCGTAAGCTCCTGCCGCAACAGGATTCCCAGCATCATCCAGCAGGTCCCACGAAATTTGTAACTCCCCTTCTTCCTTCTCCTCCCCGCTGAACAGCGTCCGCACCAGTTTCCCGCTTTCATCATAAACGCCCACACTGGCGGGACCCTCTTCGGGAAGAGAAGCACTGATAGTGAATGCGGTTGACGCAACCGGGAGAAGGAACAAGGCCAAAAGTGAGTACCTGAAAATGAGCATCGGCGACCTCCGTTTCACATAATACATACCATGTGGACGTGGTTCCAGCAAGAGGCACGGGTCGAAGCTTGATGTCCTGTCATACAAATGATTTGGTATTTAACCAAAACTTGTACGATGAACCAAACGACCCCCAACACCAGAACCGAACAAACCATCCTGGTAGGCCGCGGCAAAGCCGCGCTCCAACTCCCGGTCTGGTTCCAAGGCGGATCTGCCGTCCACCCCATGCTCGCGATCACCTCCATGGTCCACGGCGATGAATACGAGGCACTGGCCGCGGTTCTGGAATTCTGGAAATCCATTGAGCGGCGAAAATTGAACGGATCGGTCCTGATTCTCCCCGTTTGCAATCCCCTCGCCGCCGAAGCCGCCACCCGGTCTACGCCCGAACGATTCGATGGAAAGAATCTGGCCCGTGTCTTCCCGGGTTCTGCCCGCGGAACCATCACCCCCCAGATCGCCCGGCGAATTTGGGAGATCACCGAGGAAGCCGACGTGCTGGTGGATCTCCATTCGGGCGGGACCGGCTACAACTACGCGCCTCTCGCCGGCTACTACCACTCCCGCGACAAGGAACTGGCCCGCTGCTTTCCCATTCAGTATCTCTGGAAAGTCCCGGCCAATCCCGGGGTACTCAGCTACGAATGGTCCCGCAAAGGAAAACGAGTCATCGGTTTCGAATACGGCGGCGAAGCCCGCCTGGATCCGGACGGCACCAAAGCCTATGTCCAAGGCCTCTGGCGACTCATGGATCACCTCGGCATCTGCAAATCCACGATCTCGAAATCAAAACAGATCAAGCAGATCGAACTCAAGGCGACGGCCTATCAGTTTGCTGACAAGCCCGGCTGGTTATTCCCCTCGGTGACGATAGGCCGGACGGTGCGCCGAGGGCAACCGATTGGAGAATGGGTCGACGAGCATTTGAAGAGCTCTATTTTAAAAAGCCAATTTGCGGGAAAAGTCATCGGCCTGCGAACGCTGCCGCGAGTCGCAAAGGGAGACTACCTCACCGTAATTGGACGGTAGACGTTGTCAATGCAAAGCGCCAAGGGCGCGGCCTCCCAGTAGCGCGGAATTGATTCCGCAGTGAGCAAAACAGGAAACGTTTGCCGCCATCGACTCCGCAGGATGAGCCCACGGAGTTATCAAAAATCCTCTCCGTGTACTCCGTGATAAATTTCTTTGGGTCGCGGCACTCAAGTTCTATGTTTTTCGTGGTTCAATTTCTTCGATTGGGTCTCGATGTTCCGGGTGGTTTTTCTCTGTTGAGCATGTGCGTCTCCGATCGGAAGTCTCGGCGACTTCCGCTACATCCGAAATCCCCTTCATTCGCTCAGCACAACATGCGCGCCGGACGGAATCGCATGCTGCTGCTTCCCAAAATCCAATCCCGGCAAATCCATGCCCACCTGAAACGTTGCGGTGACATCCTGATCCGTCGGATTATTCACCGCCACATGCCAAAGGTATCCGCCCTCCGGCCCGGACCGCGGCATCGCCTCGATGAAAAGATCCTGCTCATTGCACACCACGGGATGCCCGATCATTACGTGGGTCCGTTCGGACTGATCCGGAAACAACGCGGCATAGACCCGCCCGTCAAAATCGAAACCCAGCGAGGTGTAGACTTCACTCCCGTCCGAATAATACCCCGTGCTGTGCCCCTTGATCTGGAAATACCCCGCCGACCAGCGAGGATTCAATCCGCTCACCCGCACTGGAATCGTGATCCCGATCTCCTCTTCCGGCCGCGGAACTTTCAATTCAACCGGGTCCAGGGGACTCTTCGTGACGATCTCAAAGAATCCAAGCGACTCCTCCCTCGTCCCTTGCACGATCTCCATCCCATCCGGAGTTTCCAAGTACGCGAGAAGCCGCTGGAATCGATCCGGTCCGCTCTGCGTGATTCCCACCGCCTCATTTACGGAAAAAAGCTCGTGGTAATAGGTATCCCCGGCCTGTACAGGGCGTCCCTCGATATCCGCGTATAGTACCGCCTTCCATTGATTGTTTTCCGGGTACACTTTCAAAATAAAAGGTTCACCACGATTGATGAACAACACATTGTTAAAGGACTGTCCGGCAAAGAACCCGAACCACTGGCCTTTTGCGATCCGCTCGGTGGCCACCGCATTCTCGCCTTCACCCGTCAAATTGAGCTCCCGGTATCCGTCCCCCTCCCCCACGATGAGCGCAACAGGCCGAGGTGAATACCGATCGGTGAAGATCAGGGACAATGAGCCGACGACCTGGTCCTGCAGGAACGTTATCAGGCATGAGTAGTTGGCCACTACGGCGCCCGACCGGTCGCAGATCGCGGCCCACCCCGTGGCACGGACGCCGGTCGAAGGGCGGTTGAATTCCATGTAGCGGCGGACCCCGTGCATCAGCTTCGCTGGGTACTTCGGCCCGAACGCATGCCAGGGATTGTGCACCGGGAGTTTTTCATCGTAGACCTCAAGGAGTTCGGAACGCACCACGATGGCCTGCTCATCACTGAACTCCATGATCGGCGTATTCCGAAACACGGATCCACCCTCTGCACCAAGATCGCTGTGCAGGTATGGATGCGTATTGTTGAAACGAAGGACCGGTCGAAATCCTTGCGGTCCCCCGTCCCAGGTGTGCCCGCCGAGCAAGATGGGAAAGCGATGCGCGTTGAATAACCCGGTGCCGCGGGCCAGGTTGAACCGACCGCAGTCATTCACATGGTCGCCGCAGTAGACACACGGTAGGGCGCCCGCTTTCCAGGAAATGCGCGGATAGCCCATGGCTTTCCCCCCTTCCACATCTTCCGCAATCAACATCAGGTACTGCTGAATATTGCCGGGCAGGTGCAACTGTTGCTTGAAGGACCTGGCTCCGCCGGGAAGATACCTCCGAAACAGCCGGCGGCCATTCATCACCCGAATCTCCTTCAGTCCCACGTCGGACGTAACATGAAGATCGGAAACCATGAGATCCCGGTCGGCTACGAATGGTTCGCTGCCGTAGGTGTGGGACCGGTAGTGTTGCGGCCAGGCGCGAATGACCGGACCGGACGACGGAAAAACATTCATCGCTTCGTACTGGTTGTTCCAACGCAGCGCGTCCTTCGCAAGGGTCCCGAGAGACCTCGCCTGCGCGTAGGTCAGGGCATGACCGGAACTCACCTCGTCCTGCAACGCCGCCGGAGAGCGCACCAGGTTCACGGACATCGGCAGCGGCGGCAGAGTCCCTTCCACATTGTCGACGTACTCTTCTGTCCGGTCTTCCAGCAGCTTTCCGTCCTGGTAGGTTATGAGCGCCACCGCGGAGCAGTCTTTCAGGTCGATGGGCTGCATGGCCTCCGGGTTTTCCATGTGGTAGAACCCGATCATATTCTTTCCGTACCGGTCGTGCTCCGCCAGTATCCAGTGGACGATCGAGGCGTCGTGATAATACTCGCCCTTCTCGTTCACGGTCTGCAGGGTGAACCAGGTCTTCTCCGGCCCTGTCAGGAGATGCGGTGGCGGCCAGGGCAAATCGTGGCCGGTGAAAAACATGTGGTCGCCAATATTCGTGTCGATGCGATAGCCGGGCAGCAGCCGTAGATCCTCGTCGCTGTGCTGCTTACATTCCTCTCCCAATTCCCGAAGCTTCTCCGGCGTCAGGTTCGCGAATACTTCCAGGAAGATCAGGAAATCCAGACCGGCGGCTTTCGCGGCCGCGGCATACTCTTCCACCATCCCCTCGCCACCGGAATATACGGTCTGAGCTCCGATCAATCCTTTGAAAACCTGGGTTCCCTTGGGCCCGTGGAGTTCCAACTCTTCCTTGGACCAGAATTTCGTTTCGAAATCCTTTCGGACCACGGGATCGAGGTTGGGCGCATCAAACCGGCTGGGATCGGCGCGGTAGCCCCCCACACTCCCCGATTTCAAGCTGGGCTGGGCAAGCCACTCGAATGCATTGTGAAGTAGACGCTCAAAGTCCGATGGGATTCCGTTCAACCCCTTGCTGAGTACCCTGCGATTGTATAGCCAGTACGTGCCCTGGATGAGAGAGAATTGCGGCATCTGGGCGCAGAGGAGAATTCGGCCGTTCCTGTACGAGCGAATAGCGATCAGGTCCGGTTCTTTCACTCCGCCCGGCCGAATGTATGGATCCTGGTGGTATGAACTCTGGATGAAGTCATTGGTCTCGGACGGCTCGGTGTAGGAAGTGGCCGGACCCTTCACCACCACCTGCCAGTCTTCGCTCA
>CAUZEO010000129.1:0-13119 GCA_963578625.1 Kiritimatiellia bacterium
ACCGAGCAGGACGGCATTCCCCATGAAGTCGCACGCTGCGAAGTGAATGCGCCGGTTTGGACGTGGCTGAATGTGCCGGTGAAAATCAGGGATGGATTTGGGGAAATGGCGCTGGAACTGGAGATTGAGAGTGGAGTCCTTGATGTTGATGTGGCCTACCTCGGGGTCGATTCCCTGGAGGATCTCGAACCGGGAGAAACGCGATCGATCGCTCCCGCCGATCTTTTTCATGCCGGGTACAGCTCGCCGGGTTCCGGACGGGTCCATTTCCGCCGGTCTCACGATCCGGATCTGGCGATCCTCTATGGGCCCAACCTTCCAATGGATCCGGGGCGATACGAGGTGATTGTCGATGTCAGCTCGGATGCGATCCGGGGGTTGCCGTTGGGGACGCTGCGCTCCCGGTCCGAGTGGGTGGCGGCGCCGCCACTGGCAATTACCGAGGCGGGACAGGCCGTTTGGCCATTGACCGTGACCCGGAACCTCCCGGTGAGCTTCGAGTTTGTCTACGCGCGGAGAGCGGATCTAGCCATCGATTCCATTCTTTTACGCCGATTACAATCGCAAGAATGAAACAATCCGGTACGATGTAACGCGCAGATCGGAAAATATGTCAAAATGACGACGGTAACAGAAAAGGAGAACGGGAGAATTTTATGAATGCGAGAGAGATTGATCTAAAGAATAAGATACCGGGTGCACTGATTGTGGTGGTGGTAGTCGTGGCGTTGATCGCCGGTCTGCTTTCGAGATCCTTTGTCATCGTGGATAGCGGCACCGTTGGCGTCGTGCGCACACTGGGCGCGGTTCAGGTACAGCACCTTGATGAAGGTTTCCACATCGTGAAGCCGTTCCTCGACAAGGTGACGTCGGTCGACATTCGGCTGCAGAGCGCGGAGTCCGATTCGGCGGCGGCATCGAAGGACCTGCAGATCGTAACCACCGAAATCAGCGTTCAGTATTCCATCGTGGGATCGATCGCGCCGATGACTTTTCAGCGGGTCGGTACGGGGGAGAAGATCTCGCGGAGCCTCGTCGGTCCGGCGATTCAGGAATCGGTGAAAGCGGTTACGGCACAATACACGGCCGAGTCGCTCGTCACGAAGCGCTCCGAGGTGAAACTTCAGATTCAGGAAGCGATCATTGCTTTTATCGATACGACGCTATTGGAAAAAGATCTGGTCGGTGCGATCAGGATCGCCAATGTGGCAATCACCGATTTCAACTTCTCCGCTGAATTCAACAAGGCGATCGAGATGAAGGTGCGGGCCGAGCAGCAGGCCCTGCAGGCCGAGAACGAAAAAGAGAAAATAATAACCGTCGCCGAGGCCAACGCGGCGCAGCGCGAACTGGAAGCGGCGGCTTCTGCGTTCCAGATTGAGGCGGAATCCGTTGCCCGCGCCGAGGCGATCAAGCGCGAGGCCGACGCGCTTCGGGATAGTCCTGAACTGATTCAGCTCCGGACCATCGAGCAATGGGATGGCGTCATGCCCAAATTCGTAGGCGGCGGCGCCATGCCTTTTCTTGATGTCGGGAACATGCTGAAGGACGAAAAGCCGGCTGAGTAGCACGGGTATCCGACCCGCGTAGCGGAGCCCAACTAGTTTGTGCGGGGAATGCCGAATGTCGAAGTGAAGAAAGACCTTCGTCTTCCGTGGCACGGGTCGGATACCCGTGCCACGTCACCCGCTCGCAGCGACGATCTTGCAGATCTCCTTCGCCGCGCTCTTGCGCTTTCCCTTGGCGACGCTGATTTCGTGATTGGCGACCTGCCGGTACATCGGCAATCGGCGGTGAAAAATTTCCTCGGGGCTGCTTTCGCTTCCCAGGGAAGGGCGATCGCCCGCTCCGGCGATTTCGGTCGATACCAGGTCTAATGGCACATTCAGGAAAAAGACGAGCGCTCGCTCCCGCAGTACGGCGGCCTTTCGTTCGCTGAACACTTCTTCTCTCCGTTCATCCAGATCGACGACAATGCCCCCGCCGCAATCGATGATGACGTTTTCCGCTGCGGCGGCCTTCGCCAGCACCCGGTACTCAACGTCCCGAAAATGCCGCCAGTCCCCATCATGTTCCGCGATCAGATCTGGAATTGATTTGCCGCCTTCTTCGTAGGAAATCATCGTGTCCAAGCTTAGAATCGGCCTTTTGAGAAGAAGGCCAAGATGGAGCGAAATGCGAGTTTTCCCCGAGCCTCGCGGACCCACCAGTGCAATGTTCATCTTGATAGCAATTCGCTTTCGCCGATTCCTGTTACGGTAGATTCAGCGACGGGATTTGCAAGGATCTTTTCCCGTGCTCCAGCTACGGGGCGGGCACGTAGCTGGCTGCGATGAAATGACGAGCGACGAAATACCCAATGCCCAATGAAATCCGAATTCATAATTACGAATGGCAGTTGTTTTTCCCCGGAAATTGGCCAAATCTGTTTCGGATTTCGTCATTGGGTATTTTGTCATTAGTCATTCCCCAGCCCGCGGTCATGAAGGCGGTCTGACAATTTCAACAAGAGCGTATCTCGGCGGCATTCCACTCCCTGAAAATCCAACGGAACCCGTAAGATTTCGGGCTCCTGAACCGACCTTGATGCGACGGGATTTTCAATTTCGGACGTCTGGTGTTTTCGAGCCACTGATTCGCGCCTTCATTCGGAATGCAGATCCAGGTTTGTGGCTACGGGTCAAAGTGTGGGCAAATGCACGGAAAACGGCAGGTTTTCCCATGGCTGGCGGTGTTGACATTACCCCGAAGGGAGGCTAGGGTTAGGAGAAGGGGTAGGCGGCAAAACGGCTTTTCCGTGCATACTTAATTAAGGTTCAAAATGTAATGGCATCACTCCGGATATTCATCTTCTTCCTCTGCGTTCCGACGCTTGCCATGGCGGGGTTCACGAACAAGACCGGTCAAAAAATTCCCGGGCTGGGAGGCGGCAATACCGCGTGGTGCGACTTCAACAATGATGGGTACGCGGATATTTACGACGGCGGGAATCTGCATCGCAACAATGCCGGCAACAACTTTACGACGTTGGCCGGTTACGGGTGGGGAATTCTGGGAGACATGGATAACGACGGTTTCCAGGATATCTACGACATGAACAACAACCGCGTCATGCGCAACCAGAACGGTAGCGGTAGCTTTACACAGATCAACATGCCGGCATTAGCTGGAAACGACAACCGGGGAGCAATCTGGGGGGACCTGAACGGGGATGGGTTCATTGATTTGTACGTCGGCGCATATGAAGCATCGGGCTACGAACCTGACTCGGTGCTCATGAACCAGGGGGGTACATCTTTTCTGCGTACCTGGACAGAACCGACCACGGATGGCACCCGGTTCCCGGGCCGCGGGGTAACCGCCTGCGACTACGACGAGGACGGCGACCTGGACGTTTACGTGTCGAACTACCGGCTTGAGGCCAATTACCTATGGCGGAACAACGGATCCGGTGGGTTCACCGACGTTGCCCCGACCGCTGGCGTGCACGGTACCTACGATGGATGGCGGTGGTCCTATGGCCATTCGATCGGCTCCTGCTGGGGAGATTTCAACAACGATGGGCATATCGATCTGCTTGCCGGGAACTTCAGCCACCCGGATGCTTGGCAAGATCGCGCGAGATTCTATCAAAACCTGGGTCCGGCTGGTAACTGGCGATTTACGCAGCGGTGGGAATTGACCGGAAGCGCCTGGCAGGAGTCGTATGCCTCGCCGTCGGTTGCGGATTATGACAACGACGGGGATCTGGACGTTTATTACTCCACTGTCTACGGCGGTGATAATTCCCGGCTTTGGAGGAATAATGGGAACTGGAGCTTTACTGATGTCACTTCAGCGGAGGGTCTGGGAGGCATGCCGACAACGTATCAGTCTGCCTGGGCGGACTACAACAACGACGGGTTCCTGGACCTCGTCACCGCCGGACGACTGTACGAAAACAACGGTAACGGCAACCACTGGCTCCGGGTGCGCCTCGAGGGCAACGGCACCAGCGTGAACCGGTCCGCAATCGGGGCTCAGGTGCGGATCGATCTCGGCGGCGGAGTCACTCTGACGCGGCAGGTCGAAGCCGGCACCGGGGAAGGAAATCAGAATGAGCTGACGCTTCATTTCGGCCTGGGCAGCCGCACCACCCCGGTGACTCTGGATATTTTCTGGCCGGACGGAACGTCGCAGATGGTCTCCAATGTGGCGGTGGACCAAACGATTGACCAGTTCCAGGTACCTCCGGAATTTAACCTGTCCTGGGGCGCGTCCTCGGGGATTTTTTTCCCCTCCCTGGATTTCGGAATCCTCCCGAACCTGGGAAGCGAAGTCCTCGCGCAACTCTACCTTGCGCCGGACGGTCAGATCGATTCGGAGATTCTTTCCGGGGGCGGGACCAATGGCGACGACATCATTCTCGATAGCGTTGTCGTCAGGAACAACGGTGGCCTTCTGGAGGAGTTCGGCGTTTTCCAGCGGCAGTACCAGGCGCCGTTCCAGGATGGCACGCTCTACGCGGTCATCTTCTCTTCGGATACTCCGGTCGCGGGCGACCGATACTACCGCGGACACGACATGCTCGCCGGCGACGCAGCTTTGCTCACCGGATTATTTGACCTGAACGTCGGACCCGAGTCGGGCAATACTTGGGACCGGACGGTCGCGGCCCCGAATCCTTTTATGGATATCAACTGGATCGGGACGTGGGGATTCCTGAATGGCCAGGGAAACCCGGTTCTTCCGAACGTGGGTAATGAAGCGCTGGTTCACCTGATCTATTCACCGGACGGCGTCGCCGACCTGATCCTGCCGGGCGGTATTCCCGACGATAACGACGTGGTTCTGGATGCGCGAATTATCCGCAACCATGGTTTACAGTATGAAGAGTATGCCTTTTTCGGTCCACTCTCCTACAAAGGTCCGTACAATGCCGGGTTCATCTACGGGATCGTCTACGAGGATCCTACGCCGGCAGGCACGCAGCGGCTTTATCGGGGTCCGATGGCGCCCGCGGTGGCATCTCCGGCGATTCCGGTTTCCTATGATTTCAATACCGATCCGGTGAACGGAAATTCGTGGAACGGTTCGGTGGAAGATCAGCCATTCATGGCGATCAGTTGGATCGGGTCTGCAGGTTTCATCGACGATCAACTCAATCCGATTCTTCCCAGCGTCGGCGATGAAGCCCTCGTGAAATTAATTTACTCTCCCGATGAAATATCCAATAGCATTACCGAGGACGGTAATCCCGCGGGCAACGATGTAGTGATCGATATCGGGATTGTGCGCAATAACGGCGGACAGTGGGAGGATTACGGTTTCTTTGGACCGCTGTCCTACGAAGGAGCCTATCAGCCCGGGTATGTCTACGGGGTTGTCTTCGGTACGACCGATCCGCAGCGGGGCGATCGCTTTTACACCGGACCGTTGCAGGCCACGGTACAGACCTCCTCTTCGCAGCCAGCCCCGTCACTATACGAATTCAATTCGGAGGATTTCATCAACGGCGACTCGTGGAACAGTACGGTGCTTCAGTCCGAGATGCACGTGGACTGGGGCGCTACCATGGGCTTCATCGATGAGCAGGGCGCGCCGATTCTACCGAACGGTGGAACTCACACATTGATTCAGCTGTTCCACACGTCCGACGCATACGCCGACCTGATGCTCATCGGCGGAGTGCCCGCCGATAGCGACACGATGTTATTCAGTACGCTCGTGTATAACAATGGGGGATTTCGTGCGGAGTACTGCTTCTTCGGTCCGCATTCCTATTCCGGTCCGTATCAACCCGGTTTTGTATATGCAGTGATTTACCAGGACGATTCGCCCGGCGCCGGAGACCGGTATTTCGTCGGCCACTTGACCCCAACGATGGAAAATGATGCGTCCAATCCGATCGTTTACGAAATGAACAGCAATCTGATCGATGGAAATATCTGGAACCGGACGGTCATCGGAGGAAGCGGGATGGGAATTTCCTGGATCGGATCGTACGGCTTTGTTGACGGAGGAGGTGTTCCGATTCTACCGAATGTCGGCGATGAGGCTGCGGTACAGTTGATCTTTTCCCCGGATAATCAACGCGATCCCATGTTGCCTGGTGGTGTTCCCGGCGTAAATGACATTGTGCTCGATGCCACAGTTGTCCGGAACAATGGCGGACAGGACGAGCATTGGGCTTTCTTCGGACCGATCGTATATTCGGGCTATTACCAACCCGGGTACATATACGGGGCCATCTACGAAGACGCGAATCCGGAGTCTGGAGATGAGTTCTACGCCGGACCACTACAAGCCACCTCCGGGGGCGGCGGCACGGGGCCGTACGATCTGAATACCGATTTCGTAAACGGCAATACCTGGAACGACTCAGTGATTGCGCAGAGCACGATGTTGGATTTCGACCAGGACGGCCTGCCTAACGAATTTGAAATGATTCATTTCGGCGATTCCACGGCCGCGGATCCAACCGTTGATTCCGATTTCGATGGCCTGTCGAATCTGAAGGAACACATCTCGGGCACAGACCCGACGGATGCCGGATCCTATTTCGGGATCGAATCCATATCACGAAACGGGTCGGACATCGTAGTCATTCTGCACGATACGTCTGTGAACCGCGGATACATACTCGAATTCATCGGCGGGGTGTCCGGCACGGGCAGCTGGTCGGAGACCGATGGGGTGGCCGCCGGAACCGGCGGCGGAGTGCAATTCATCGATCCCGGCGCCGCCGCAGATCCCGCTTCCAATCGTGCCTACCGGGGAACCGTCTACATTCCTTAGAGTGTGAGAAAGAGACGGACTCGACTCCTCCCGGCCCAGGTTCGAACTCCAGGATCCCAAATTCTGTTCACAGTCGGAGTTCTTGGCAATGCGAATGCTGCTTCCCAGTGAAAGAGCGCATTTCGCGAGATCTAAACAGGTTTGGCATGTCCATTTAACCGGAGTTGTGGTATGTGGCCGCAATGGAGAGTCCTCATGCTGGCAGAGACTACCCGAGATCTTCTGGCTGGAACGGTGGAAGTGGACGAGACCTATATCGGCGGAGAAGAGCCGGAGTTGCGCGGTGGCCGAGCCAAGGGCAAGAAGGTCCTCACCGTCATTGCGGTAGAGCTCAGGGAGCCCGGGGGCTTCGGGCGATGCAGGATGGCGCCGCTGATCGACGCGTCCGGCACCTCGCTGGAGACCTTCGTAACCCAAAGCGTTAACCCGGGCACATACCAAGGCTCCGTGGACGGTGCCCACATGAACAACGATTTAAACGAGTTCGTGTTCCGCTTTAATCGGCGCCGCTCCCGTAGCCGGGGCATATTGTTCTACCGTGTGCTTGAGCTTGCCGTTCAACACGGACCAGTACGCTACCAGGATCTCATCGCAACACGACGGCTTCGGGAAAAACCACCCGTGCCGCTTCAAACAACACGGCTGCCCTCCAAGCCTGGAACGCCCGCCATCAGACCGCCCGTGGAGGAGGTGGAGCATCCACTCCGGTTGAATGGAGATGCCAATCAACAGGTTCTTGATATGGCGCAAAATCCGAGCAGCAGTAGAAGTAGCATGAGACGAATGAATTAGGGTGCTTTTACAGGAGTTTTACAAAATGAATGCATTTTCCGAATTGTGAGCTTGACATTTTGGAGGCGAAGAAGCGATGGTGGGGATAAGTATCAATAGGTTTTAGTGATGTCGTTTGATCGTATATTGTCCTTATATTTCCTTCCGTGGCTCATCGCGGTCCTGCTCAGTTCAACGTTTTCCGCAAGGGGAGATGTCATCGAGATGGAGCAGCTTGCGCTGAAGCGACCCGGTGTGGACAACAACTACACCGAATCCTCCTGGATTGGCACGACCGGTAGCGGCGCGGACGGGGTCACCATACGCTGCACCGTCACGCTGAAGCACACCGGACTTGAGGACGGAATCATTAAGTATACCTGGAGTATCAACGTACATAATCAGGCGGATTCTCCATTGACGCTTTCGCTTACCCTGATCCTGACAGATGAGCGGAAAGAAGTTCTCCACGCTTCCACAATCGACCGAGCCGACATACCCGCACGAGGAACTGGTGGATTTTTCCAATCAGAGCCCATAAGAGATTCTGAATGGGCGAAAGTATTCGATCACGAGCTCTCCATCGTACTTGACTAACGGTGCCGCCTACGGAATGTCCAGATTGGCCAGAGGCTGATCGGTAGAAAAACCCGAGGAGGGAACAACGCCCGGGTTGAGAAGCAGGGCCGGGAAATTATTCGATGCGATAACGTAGTTAGCGACAGAGTTTTCGATGGCCACGTTCTGGCTGATAACACTGTTGGTGCCTTGTACGTCCATCCCGGTGCTGTTGTGGCTAAGGAAGTTTCCCTGTAGATAGCTGCCGTCCCCCGAAGGCAATAATCCGATGCCTGTACATTGTTTCACCGTACAGGATGAAATCCGTGACCTGTCCCCGAAATTGATGCCGTGGCCGGTGCTGTTATAAACCACGCAATCAGTGATCACGCAGTCGTTTCCCGTTATGATTCCCAGTCCGGATTTCACGGTAACGTCGCGGATACGGCAGTCGTTTCCCGTGGCAACTCCGCCCTGTCCGTTGTCTTCACATTGGAGGTTTTTCAACGTACTGAAATTTCCGCATTGAATGCCTCTTTCTCCGCAATCCATGAGCGTGAGGTTTTCATACCGGCCGTTTACCGTCGAAACCGCTTCAATTCCGTCCAACGCCCAGTTTCGTACGGTGCCGTTCTTGATCGTGATGTTGGACTGGGGGAGGGGAACCAGGATGCCGACTCCTGTGCCCACCTGCCCGCGGAGTGTGAACCCATTAAGATCGATTGTGACGTCATTGGCGAAAACGCTGATGCCATCGCCGGCACTGTTGGTCATGTTCCTAGTCAAATAGTACGAACCGGAGGTGTCGATCACAAGGGGAACGCTGTGGATCGGGATGCGCGGCTCGCACTCGAAAGTCGTTCTCATGAACGGTTGCGGATTTCCGATTCCGTTCACAGGCGGAACCGCTCCCGTGGTCAGATCACCAGAGGAAGACGGGCTCAGGGGCCGCCCTGCGCCAGCGCCTGGCGGGCCAGGGGGCTAATAGCGACAGACGCGACGAATGTGACAACAGTCAAACGGGTTCCAATCATACGAATTCTTCTCCCTTTATTTAGACCACCCGAATATACAGGGTCTTCCCTCCCGTGCTCAAAAAAAATCTCCTCCGCCATGATTGAAATCTTGCGGCATCTGAGTGGAATCATCCATGATCGCCGCCGTTGCCGATGCTCGCGGGCATGCGCTGACAGGTGGTGGCGAAGTGAGTGCGGTATCGAGGGACACGAGGCATGGCCGAACTGTTATTTGAAGAGTGGCGCGCGTACCGGAAACTGCTCACCCACGATTACATGGCGCACACCTACTTTTTCCGCGCCCTTGAGAGCGAATGGTGCGACCGGTTTCGCGGCGGAATTTCTATTCTGGATCTGGGCTGCGGGGATGCCTCACCGGTAGGTCGCCTTCTTCAAAAATTGGATGTGAAACTCTACCACGGGGTGGACGAAGCGGAGAGCGTGCTTGCGAAAGCAGATGCCAACCTGGCGTCCCTGGACGTGCCGTACGCTCTGTATGCAGGCAACCTGGAGGCGCTGCCTCATGGTCTTGCGGCGGGCTATGACGTCATCCTGGCGAGCTACGCCCTTCACCACCTTTCGACGAAAGAGAAGAAGCAAACCGCACTGAAGTGCTGCCACCCGCTGCTGAGCCCCACGGGCGTTTTGGCAATTATCGATGTGTTCCTCCAGGAAGGGGAGTCTCGCGAGGTCTATCTTGATCGATGGGAGCAACATGCAAGCACCGCTTTTTCGGCGCTGACTACCAGCGAGCTGAAATTGCTTGTCGACCACGTCCGTCAGCGGGATTACCCGGAGTCCTTTTCAACTTACCAGGGCATCGGCGAAGCGGCAGGCTATCCAAGGATCATCCCCAAGGCCTGGGACAAGACCCGCCTCAATCGCATGATTACCTTGGATTTGACCAGATGAGCCGAGCCATCCATTCCATCATCAGCCTCTTGGCGCTCGTCGCTTGGAGCCGCCATGCGGCTGACCACATGCCCGACGCGAGAGCGTCGATGAACTTGCCTCTCCACGTGTTGGCGGTGGAGGAGATGCCCCCGAGAGCTGGCGGCTGTTTGGGGCGGTGCATGGGTCCCTGAGCCAGTTGCCGTGGACAGGGACGGAGTCGGAGGAGGCGGAGCGCGCGGCCCGCGCTACCTGCTGAGACTGTTCCGTGAGGCAGGGGAAAGCTGGATCAACCACCGTGAACCGGCTGAGAAAGGGAAGGCGCTCCATGCCCCCCACGCCATGATTCATAAACCATGGACGGGAATGGCTGGTGTGCGGCAACGCGTGATCGGGCATCCCGAGGAAGGGACCTATGGCTGGGTGTTTCGCGAGGCGACCGGATTGTTGTCGTCAAGTGAAGGCCCCGATTGATGCCGGAGGACAAGCCGGGTCTGAAAGAGAACCGGATATCGAGTTTTCCCATGAATGGCTCGGACGCCTATTTTAGGCTGGGACTTGTCTTTTTCCGGTATTCATGGTCTTCTCCGCATGTAATTATATCGACGCATAGTCGTGGTATTGACGAAGGAAGGCGGTAGACCGGACACCGGTATGACTTTCGGTTCGGTTCCGTAACATTCTCAGGCTGTGTAAATTGCGATTTTCAGGAGAGGTGGCAGAGTGGTCGAATGCGGAGGATTGCTAATCTCGGACTCTTCTTTTCGTAACTCTCTGCAATTAAGCTAATAACGTAAGCTCCAACGACTTACCCATGCCCGAGAATCTGACGATTCGGACGTTGAATGCGTAATCGGTCGCGGAATCCCGTTACGAAGTCGTTACAGGTAGCGCAGCGGAATTACTCGGGATCATGGGCTGTTCGAGTTGGAGTTTGCGATCCCCATGTCAGATCGTTTCTTTCGCCTTGATGCACACAGCGGCGTAGCCCAGGAGTTTGTTCGTATCCGTGCAGGGTTCTTCGCTTCATCCTCCACGGGCATTCTGGAAGCTCTGGAGGGCCTTGGGAAGGGGAAAGAAGATGGGAGGGGTGATGGGGTCCTCGCTCTCTTGGACGGTGAAGTCCAAGACCACCGAGTATGCGTGAGCATGATTTAAAGCTTGAGTTTTCCTTTATGTTGAGCCCACATGGTGAGTTGAACTCCCAAGGGGACAAAATGAAAACATTCATTCGTTTCTTTGTCGTAGGGCTGGTCCAATCCGCTGGTTGGTCTGTTTTCCTCGCCTCTGCGTCGGCTTCACCTGTCATTGATGCCCCCATCTTTGGTGATCCGGTTATCACGGTCCTGGAAGGCACCGAGTACCATTACCCGGTAGTCGTCACTGACCCCGGTGGCGGCGTTGTCACCCTTGCATCAATCTACCACCCTGGTTGGTTAGCAGAGGTGCAACCCTCGGTCTCGGTGGTCATCTCAGAACCAAACGTAGCAATGTCTTGGGCAGGTAGAAGCACGCGTGAATTTGCTAATTATGATGGCTTCGCAGCCTTGAAGGCTGATGGAAGCATTACCGCTTGGGGGTGTCCTTACCCCTACTTTTTGTCCGGCTATGACATTAGTATTTCCGCACCAGCAGACAGCGGCTATACACAAATATTTTCCGCTATAAATGCCTTCGCAGCCTTGAAGGAAGACGGAAGTATTACTGCATGGGGATTTGTTGATGAGGGGGGAATCGGCGCTCCAACAGATAGCGGCTATACCCAGATATTCTCTACTCAAAAGGCTTTTGCTGCGTTGAAAGAAGATGGGAGCATCACCGCCTGGGGTCATTCTGGTAATGGAGGAAGCGGGACACCAACAGATGGCGGATACACTCAGATATTCTCCACCTTTGAAGCTTTCGCCGCCTTAAAGGAAGACGGACGTATTACTGCCTGGGGGCAATCGGACTATGGTGGATGGGGTGCCCCAACGGATAGCGGCTATACCCAGATATTTTCTGCGGGCTTTGCCTTTGCTGCCTTGAAAGAAGACGGGAGCATCACCGCCTGGGGGCGGGGCGTGTTTAATAATGACTTTTATGGAGGAAGCGGGGCACCAACAGATAGCGGGTATACCCAAATATTCTCTACAGCCTTAGCTTTCGCAGCCTTGAAGGAAGACGGAAGTATTACTGCATGGGGACATGCTAATGGGGGAGGAAGCGGCGAGCCAACAGACAGTGGCTACACCCAGATATTCTCTAATTATAAGGCCTTTGCTGCCTTGAAAGAAGACGGGAGCATCACCGCCTGGGGAGATGCTAATAGGGGAGGAAGCGGGCCGGAAGCCAGATACGAGCATCTGCGCGCACCAACAGATGGCGGCTACACTCAGATATGCTCTACCCACGGAGCCTTCGCAGCCTTGAAGGAAGATGGAAGCATCAGCGCCTGGGGAGTATATGACCTTGGAGCTAACGGCGCTCCAACAGATAGCGGCTATACCCATATATACTCTACAATATATGCCTTTGCAGCCTTGAAGGAAGACGGAAGTATTACTGCATGGGGATCCGCAGGTCCAGGTCAGGGCGTGATAGGCGGCGCTCCAACAGATAGCGGCTATACGCAAATATTTTCGAATGCTAGGGCTTTCGCAGCCTTGAAGGAAGATGGGAGCATTACTGGCTGGGGTTGTTCCGATGGAAATGGAGGCGGTGCTCCGACAGACAATGGCTATGTAAGTCTGGTGAATCCACTTACAGATGACCGCCTCCAAATTCCGTCTGATGAAGCAAGCCTTATTTTATCCGGCACGCCAACCAACGATGACGTTGGCGATCACCTAGTGCTGCTAATTGCAACCAGCGCCAGCGGCGCCATCACCTTCCAAGAATTCACGATCACTGTTGCTAACGTGAATGATTCCCCCACGGGAAATGTCACAATCACAGGAACCCCTACCGAAGGTGAAACCCTCACGGCTAGCAATACCCTGGCTGACGAGGATGGTCTTGCCGCGATCAGTTACCAGTGGAATCGTGATGGGGCTCCCATTGCCGGGGCAACAGGGACAACTTACACACTTACCGAGGATGATGTTGGCTCAGCAATCACGGTTAC
>CAUZEO010000130.1:0-13116 GCA_963578625.1 Kiritimatiellia bacterium
CGTTGATCATGTCTGCATTCCGTTCAGTCTTGTGATTGCGTTGTAGACGGATAGCCACTGCAGCCGGTCTGCCGCCAGGGCCTCTTTGCCGTCCCGTTTCAGGCCATAGTATTTTGGCTTGCGTCCGGTGTCGGAGCGGGACCCATTTGATTCGATTAGTCCCTCCCGTTCCCACCGGTGAAGAATCGGGTAAAGCATTCCATCGGACCAATTTAACTCATTCTCTGACCGCTCCCGTACACGCTGTATGATTGCGTAGCCGTAATTCTCCCCTTCCGAGAGGATTCCCAGGATCAGGGGACGAGAGGATGACGCCACCAGTTCTTTATTAATCACAGAGGTGCTATACATATAGTCTCTATGTATATTACCCCGAAAGAACTTGAGCAATCCCGGGTGATTCGTGAATAACGGGTGATGGCTTCCAAGCAAAGTCCGATGATGCTCCAGTACCGGCGCATCAAGAGTGAGCTGTCCGACGACACAGTTCTCTTCTTCCGCCTGGGTGACTTCTACGAGATGTTTTTCGAGGACGCCACCATTGCCTCTGAAATTCTTGATATCTCGCTGACTCGCCGGAACAAAGTTCCAATGTGCGGCATCCCTTATCATCAGCTCGATCCGTATCTCGCCAAAATGATCCGGGCGGGCCAGAAAGTCGCAATTTGTGATCAGGTAGAGGACGCGTCGGAGTCCAAGGGCATCGTGCGGCGTGAAGTAACTCGCGTGGTGACTCCGGGAACGATTCTTGAAGAGCACGTGCTGGACGCGGATTGTAACAACTATCTTGCCGGACTGACTCGCGACGGTTCCGGATTCGGCCTCGCATTGCTCGATTTGTCCACGGGTGAATTCTGGATGGAGGAATCCAGCGACCCGTCAATCCTGGCGGACGAGTTGGTCCGGTATCTCCCTTCGGAATGTATTTTGCCGGAGGAGTTTTTCGATGCACAGGCAAGAAGCAAGGTGCTCGAAACCCCTGCCGGCTGCCTTCTATCCCGACAGGAGGATTGGATTTTTGAATATGACGTTGCCCTCGACACGCTGACTCGCCACTTCAAGGTGCAGTCCCTGGCTGGATTTGGGTGTGACGGCTGCACCGCGGGAGTTCAGGCCGCCGGGGGAGTGCTCCATTACGTGGCGAAGGAACTTCGCCGCCACACCGAACATATCCGGCAGCTTCGATTCAAGAATCCGGCGGACTACATGGTGCTCGACGAGGCGACAGTCGCGAACCTTGACCTGATGCCGGCGCGGCGCGCCGGCCGTGATTCGGGATCGCCGCATCTTTTGGGAGTTCTTGATGCAACGCGCACCGCGATGGGCGGCCGGTTGCTTCGGCACTGGATTCTCCGGCCGCTGCGATGCCGGGATTCGATCGGTGCGCGCCACGAGGTGGTGGCCGAATACTGCGAGCAGCGCGGCGCGCTGACGTCTCTTCGTGAATCGCTCGGCGGCGTCAAGGATATGGAGCGGTTGGTTGCGCGCCTGGGCACAGGGAGTGCCAATGCGCGCGACCTGCGAGCGATCGGCACGTCGCTGGCAAGCCTGGCGACAGTGGAAACGGAGGCGGCGTCTTTTTCGTCACCCCTGCACCGGGAGTTGTTGGGTGGGATGGAGCTTCTTCCCGAAGTTTGCGATCTTATCGAGGGTGCGATTCAGGATGAACCGCCGGTCACGATACGGGAGGGCGGCATCATCCGGCCGGGGTATCACGAAGAGCTGGACTCGCTGCGGGAGGCCGCCACCGAGGGACGCAGGTGGCTGGCGGAATTTCAAGCACAGGAACAGGAGCGGACAGGGATCAAGAGCCTGAAAGTGCGCCACAACAAGGTGTTCGGGTTTTACATTGAAGTGACGAAGAGCAACGTTGAAAATGTCCCTGATACGTATGTTCGCAAGCAGACCCTCGTAAATGCGGAGAGGTACATTACTCCCGATTTGAAGGAGTATGAGAACAAGATCCTAGGGGCACAAGACCGGGCTCACGATCTCGAGTACGAGCTTTTTCAAGGAATACGAAAGCAGATCCTGGGGGAAACAGAGAGGATCCAGCGGACCGCTGAATCGGTCGCGGCCCTGGATGTCCTGGCTGGATTCGCCGACCGCGCCCTTGCTCTACGATATGTGAGACCCCGGATTGAGGAGGGGACGCTGCTCCGAATCCGGGAAGGGCGCCATCCGATCATCGAGCAGATGACGGATGCAGAGGCATTCGTCCCCAATGACACGGTGCTGGATACACTGGAGAACCAGCTCATTATTATTACCGGCCCCAATATGGCGGGCAAGTCCACCTATATCCGGCAAGTGGCGATGATTGTAATCATGGCGCAGGCGGGATCGTTTGTGCCGGCCGCGGAGGCGGATATCGGGATCGTGGACCGCGTTTTCACGCGGGTGGGGGCCAGCGATGATCTGGCCCGCGGCCGCAGCACATTCATGGTAGAGATGCAGGAGACCGCGAATATCCTGAACAACGCGACCCCGAAGAGCCTGGTCGTTCTCGACGAGATCGGTCGTGGCACCAGCACTTTTGACGGCATCAGCATTGCCTGGGCGGTGGCGGAATATTTGCACAACCAACCCGGCGTGAAAGCCAAGACCCTGTTCGCAACGCACTACCACGAGTTGACGGATCTCGTCCTGACGATGCCGGGAGTTCGAAACTACAATGTGGTGGTCAAGGAATCGGGCGACCGCATCGTGTTTCTCCGAAAGATCGTGGAAGGCGCCGCGGACCAGAGCTATGGAATCCAGGTCGCGAAGCTCGCCGGACTACCTGAAAGTGTTATTCGCCGCGCCAACGAAATTCTTGCGAATCTCGAAGAAGGTGAATTCGAAGAGAACCGGGAGCCGAAGATCGCCAAGAAGCGGGTGCAGAAAAGCAGGGATGAGGATCAGATGAAATTGTTTTGAGGATTTTTAATTTTGGTGGCCTGTACCAGGCTCCAATGGAAGACCTTTGGGCGGAAAATGTCGAATATCGAATTCTCAATGTAGAACTTCGAAGGTGAACATTCGATATCCGGCATTTCCCTTGACGCTCGAAGCCCAAGCCAAAAATCAAAGATCCTAAATTCCCCTCATCCCTCCGGTGTCAGATGCTTCACCGTCAGGTTTACGACTGCATTCCGGTCCGTTTTCGCTACTCGGTTCACGAGAGCGGAAAGGGTGCCTACCAGTCCGGCGAGATCTTTGATGAGAGCGTGAAAGGATTTCGCTTCGGAGGATTTGATTTTGGAGGTCATGTCAGCGCAATCCTGGAGGGTTCGGATGGCCGGTTCGATTTCCCGGCGGGCGCGTTCCCTGGAGATAATCTGGAAAATCTTCCAACCGTCTTTTTCTGCTTCGAAATATTCCTTGCAGTCCCCTTTCCGGACGACGCTGTACACCAGTCCCCAGGCCACGAGGTCCTTCAGGTTCATATGGGCGTTTCCACGGCTGATTTCGAGCTGTTCCATGACATCGTCGGTGGAGAGCGGCTCGTTGGGTGCCAGCAGGAGGGCGTGAACCAGCGCCATGGTGCGGCTGATGCCCCACTGGTTGATGAACGCCTCTCTGGCCTGCTGGAGCGGATCGGATGAATTCATGGAAAACCTTTCCAGTAGATAGGAACTCTGCTATATGAAAATCAGGAACGGGCAACCGTCAACATAACATGGAGGATTCGCACGGTGCTGACCACGGAGAAGCCGCCGACGACTAGAACGGAAAAAGATTCGCTCGGCGAGCGGGAACTCCCCGCCGGTGCGTTATATGGTATTCACACGCTGCGATCGACGGAGAATTTCTATGCGGCCGAGGCTCCCCTAGACATTGAAATCATCCGAGGCATTGTAAAGCTGAAATGGGCTTGCGCCCTTGCCAACGCCGAGATCGGATCCCTGGATTCCGGGAAAGCCGATGCGATCGCGTGGGCCTGTGACGAGGTCCTGGCACGCAAATATGACGATCAGTTCACGATCGACGTCTTTCAGGCCGGGTCGGGCACGTCGTCGAACATGAACGTCAACGAGGTGCTCTCCAATATCGCCTGCATCCATCTCGGTGGAAAACCGGGCGATCGCGAGCTGGTACACCCCATCGACGACGTAAACAAGGGGCAGTCGACGAACAACGTATTTCCGTCCGGCGTCAAGGTGGCTGCGTCTGAGCGCGCACACCTCGTGCAGGAGTCGATGCGTGATCTGGAGGCGGCGCTTCACAAGAAGGAATTGGAATTCGCCCATGTGATCAAGAGTGGCCGCACTCATTTGCAGGATGCGGTTCCCATTACCCTGGGCCAGGAGTTCGGTGCGTACGCGCATGCTCTGGAAAAGGCGAGGTTACGGATTGAAGACGCACGGCAGCATTGCAAGGCTCTGGGCGTAGGAGGAAACGCGGTGGGGACCGGTTTGAACACCACCATCGATTTTCGCCGCCGCATTATCGAGAAGCTCAACGAGTTCACCGGGGAAAAATATCACGTGGCGGAAAACGGGATCGAAATTACCCAATTTGCGACGGATATCGCGGAGATGGCGGGCGCACTCAAGTTCCTTGCCCTCGATCTGTTCAAGATTTGCAATGACTTGCGGCTGCTCAGTTCTGGTCCCAATATCGGGTTGCGCGAAATTTCATTGCCCCCGGTGGAGCCTGGTTCATCGATCATGCCCGGAAAGGTCAATCCAACCGTGTGCGAAGCGGCCAATATGGCGTGTATCCAGGTTGTCGGCTACGAGGCCGCGGTATCGATGGCATGCGCCTCGGGGCAACTCGAACTCAACACCCACATGCCGTTGATCGGCCACAACGTGCTGAAATCAAACCGGATTCTGCGCCGGACTTGCTCCATGCTGGCCACGAAATGCGTGAACGGCATTGTCGCAAACGAGGAAGTCTGCCGCCGAAACTTCGAGCACAGCGCAGGTCTCGGCACGGTTCTGAATCCCACGCTCGGATACGACGCGGTTGCGGAACTCGTGAAGGAATCCCTGGCCACCGGAAAGACGCTCAAGGAACTGGTCCTGGAAAAGGAGATCATGGACGAAGCCCATTTGGATTTCCTGTTGGCGAAGTCGATCGGGCCGACTTAGAAGAAGTATCTCAGCCCCAGCTTGAACCGGATGTCCGAGTCTTCCGCCGCATCCTCGGTAAGGAAGACGTCCTGGGATGCCCAGTGCAGCTCGAGGCCGAATGAAAGGGCTACTTCGCGAGAGAGGAACCCCATGAGTCCCATGGAAAACCCCGTCCCGTACGCAATCTCGCTACCTGACGGGCCATTAAACCGCTTGAAATCCACGTCGGCGGCGAACACGTTGAGCGAGAATCCAATGAAGGGGAGAACGGCTCCGCCCAGGTCGAAAATGTAGTCCGTAAAGACGCCGCCACGGAATCTTTGGATCGAATCGCTGCTGGCCACGCTGCCGATGATGCCCGCCTCCCAGTAATCCCGGATATACCTGCCCCAGGTGCCGTCAACTTCGAGGAGCGTCCCGTCAATGGTGTCCACATCCAGGATCCCGCTGATGCCGATTTCATTCGTGCCCGCGAAAATCATGTCACCGCGGATGGGGGAGGCGATGAATTGGAATAAGAAGACTAGAACCAAGAGACCGACAATGCGCATATCAAATTTCATCTGATGCCCTCCAGCAACCGCCAGACCCCTCGATAGAACATCCGGTCGGTGCCTCTGACGACACTGATTATGTCGCCGAATGGCGCCAGGTCCAGTCTTTCAGGATTAAAAATTTCAGCTCGTGGCTGAGCGAGTCGGAAACCGTGACCTTTGCCAATTGCTTCGCCGGTTGCTCCGTGGGCCACGGACAGAATGCCCGTGCCACGGTTGCTGACCACGATTTCTGTGTATCCAAAACCAGATTACTTCGGTACATTCCGGAGTTTTCCGAGTTGATCGACATGACTGACGAACCGGATTCACAACCAGAAGACGCACTGGATCCCGAGATGCCGACGGGAATTCGAGCCCCGGTGTGGGCCCACGTCGTTCCATTCGCGGCCTGGCTGTTCATCATGCAAATGCTGGGGGATCCCGCAGGGTGGAAGTATGCGCTCCGCACCGTGCTCTGCCTGGGCATCTTCCTCTACCTGCGGCCCTGGAAGTGGTACGGAAAGCTGGATTTGAAGAATATTCCGCTCGCAATCGTTGTCGGGATCGGGGTGTTCGCGGCGTGGATATTTTTTGAAACCGAATGGATGGGCCAGTTCCCTGCCATCCAGAATTTCTACCTGAAATATGGAACTCTTCCACCCTGGAAAATGCCGGAAGTTAGCTTGGACCGATCTTATGCGCCGGAGGAGTGCGGTTGGCACTTTACGGCGATCCGGATCCTCGGATCTGCGTTCGTCATCGGCATTATCGAAGAGTTTTTCTGGCGTGGATTCGTCTATCGGTGGGCGCAGAAGGTGGAATGGCTCAAGATCGACATCGGCCACTTCGATTGGAAGATCTTCTTTTTCGTCGCGCTATTCTTTGGCCTGGAGCACCATCGGTGGTTCGTGGGCATCATCGCGGGCCTCGCTTATGGCTGGATGGTGATACGCACTCGCGACATCTGGGCCGCTGCCGTTGCTCACGCCCTGACGAATCTGCTGCTCGGATTGTACGTGGTGTGGGCGGATAAGTATGTGTTCTGGAGCTGAGCGGGCTAGCCACCCTTGCGGAATGTGAGACCGTTGATGGTCACCGTGGTCCTGTCGTCCGAAAGGGTTCCTGAACCGCGATAAACGGAGGCCTCTTCCGCGGGAATGAGAGTGAGGTCGCACCCGACCAGCGTCCACGATCCGGCAAAGGGAGCCGCGCCGATTTCAACGATGAATTGGCCGGTGTTACCGTTAAGCAGTGCGAATCCGGGCGCGACGGACGGATCCGTGAGCCCCACCCAGGTTCCGACGGCATCGGTATTCTCACAGATGTCGGGCTCCGGAGGCGGGCTGGTGCCTCCTTCCGTCATGTTGGTGCTGGAGCCGCCGCCACCTCCCCCGCCGGCCACGGCAGCAATGCCGACAATGGCCCCGACTGCGAGGACGCTGCCGACGACGATTTTCGAAGTATTGCTCTTTTCCCCGGTTCCGTCCGCCGACGCATCGCCGTCGATCGGTTTTGCGGTACCGCTCCTATGTTGGACGACATCGAATTCGGTAGTGGGTTTGCCTGAATCGAGTCGCACCTCGAACCAGCGGGTCTCCGCCCATTCGTCCCGGTTATCGATCGCTTCGATGTAGTAGGAAATCGTGGGCGTCGATGAAAGATGGTTCGCCGGAATCGTGGCAACGTACATTCCGCCCGCGGAAGGCGTCATCGGTAGCTTGATCGGGGAACCGTCTCGGGAGGGCGCATAGTGCAGGGTGACTGACTTGATCCGGGCTTCCCCCGGCTTCACCCGGGCAAGAATGCTAAGCGGCTGACCCTGGGCGGCAACCGGGACAAGTTCGTGGTCGATGGCTGGCCGTGAAGCCGCATTCGCCATTGTGGCGAAGCTCATCGAAATAATCATGGCGCAGCATATGGCCGCGCATCCTCCTCGTTTTCCCATCGAATACCACCTCATTTGCCCGCTCACCATAGTGAAGTAGCAGATTTGGTAAAGAATGCAAAGCTTTAGTTCGAAGGGCGTTTCGTTAACCTGGTCATTTTCGGGCGCTCCCTCGCTCGGCTAACCGTCACGGATTCCGCAGCGCTTCGGACGGGCGAATGGCGGCCGCGGATCTTGCCGGGACATAAGCGAACACGATACCCAGGACCACCGCGACCGCCGGAGGCAGAAAGAAGAGTTCCCAGCCCACCGCCACCGGCACCGGCAGCGCGCCTCCGGCGAATTTGAGGCAAAGTAAAGCCGTGCCCGTGCCCAGCAAGGCCGCCCCCATCGTCAACAGGGACGATTCCAAGATAAAAAGAGCCGCGATCTGACCCGGCGTCGCCCCGAGCGTAAGGCGAAGCCCGATTTCCGGCACGCGTTCCCGCACGTTGGCCGCCAACAGGCTGGCAAGGGTCATGCCGCCCAGCAGCAAACAGAGAATCGTGATGCTGCCGGCGATCCATTGCACGGTACGTCGTAAATTCCTGACGTTCACCAGGAGCGTAACAGGAGAAATCCACGCGGTGGTTCCGGCCTGCAGCGACGGGTCGGTGAAGAGTCTCTCCGCCCGCTCGCGGAGGGATTCCGGCGTGCTTTTCAAAGAGCGTAGGATCACTGCATCGAAGCGTGCCGGCCGGAAAGGCGAACGGAGATCCCATGCCGGAATCACCGTGGAAGGAACGTACACCGCATGCGGAGAGCCGCCCAAATCACCCGCTTCCAGGCTGACAAGCGATGAGCCTTGTCCCTCCGCGAGCACACCGACAACCCGGAAAATCGTCCGCCCCAGGTTCACAAAGTCGCCCGGTACTTTTCCGATCTGACGGCTCAACCCCAATGTAAGAATCGCATTTTTTTCCGCGGTACGAACATCCATCGGGTCCAACCAGCGTCCTTCCGCCATCCACCAGCGGCGGATTCCCAGGAGATGGTGATCCGTGCCGACGACGCGGACGTCATCGAGTCCGGACACGGAAGCGCGGTGCCCTCGTACGCGGCTGATTAAAGCGTCTTTCAGGTTTGCTTCCAGAACCCGTAAATCACGTTGACGGAATCCACTTTCCTTCTTTCCTGAAGTTCCGGTGGATACTCCTGCCAGCACGTCCGCGCCGAAATCTTTCTCGATCGCCGCGGCTTTTCCGCGCAGGCCTCCCAGCGTGGCCAGAAGCAGAGTGAAGGACATCATGCCGAGCCCGACCGCCACGAGGCCAAACGCCGTGCGGCCGGGACGGCTCCGAAACCCGTCCAGGATGTCGCGAAGCAAGAGCAAAAATTCAGTTCTCATGGGTCTGCGGGAGAAAAAAATGTCGCAAGCGGTAAGGAGTTTGGATGATCGGAGTTAGAGATGGGAAAATCTGCAATAGTCGCCCTGAAAATCCGAGATCGAAAAATCCGAAATCAAAATTTAAAAATTCAAATCCTTCCTTCTTTCAGCCGCAGCGTTCTCGACGCCTGCTTTGCGATGGTGGGGTTGTGGCTTGCCATCAAGATGGTGTGTCCCCGGCGGTGCAGTTCCTGGAATGTTGCGATGATTTCCCTCGCCGAGTCGCCGTCGAGGTTTCCGGTCGGTTCGTCTGCGACAAGGAGACGCGGAGGCAAAACGATGGCCCTCGCAATGGCGACGCGTTGCATTTCCCCGCCCGACAGTACCCGCGCCGGCCGGTCAGCCGCCTCCGCAAGACCCACTGTCTCGAGCGCTTCGCGCGCGGCTCGCCTGGATTCCTCAAAATCGTGAGGCACGTAGCGGAAACGAAATAGCACGTTTTCCAACGCGGTCCGGTGAGGCAGGAGATGAAACTGCTGATACACCACGCCGACCGATTCGGCCCGAAGACGAGCCTGCTGCCGGACCGAAAGGTTTTTTACTTCCTCCCCGCAGAAAAGGACGTGTCCCCGCGTGGGTAGATCAAGTAATGCACAGAGGTGCAGCAGCGTCGTTTTTCCGGAACCCGATGGGCCGGTCACCACGACAAACTCGCCGTGATAAAAGTCGAGGCTGATATCGCGCAAAACCTCTACCGGCATGCCGGATCCGGAGGGAAACGATTTTCCAATTTCCCGGAGAGACAGAATTCGGGTGTCGCTACTCACTGCGCCTTGATCCGGTCCCCAGGGTTCAATCCTTCGAGCACTTCCACGAATTCGTGATCCGCACCCCCCACGCGGATGGGGCGCACCTGCACGCGCCGATTCTCCACCACACTGCAGTAGGCCCTGCTTCCTTCCCACCATACCGCGTTTCTCGGGACCCGGAGCGCATTTTCCGCCTGGTGCGATATGATGCGGCACTCGGCCGTCATTCCGTACCGAAGGCGAGGATCCGGCTTCAGAAGCTGAATCGTTACTTCGAAAAATTTCTGCCATTGCGGCCTCCCTGCCTGGGTCCGGGCGATCGATCCAATCGAAGATACGATGCCGTCGATCGCGGTATCGGGGTAGGCCAGCGGAACCACGAGTGCCCGGTCGTTTATTTCCACCCTCGACAACTCCGCCTCGGGCACAAAGCATCGCGCCACACCCTCACTCATGTCCGGCACGCTGATGAATGGTTGATTTTTGAATATTTTGTCTCCCACCCGTACCGTGCGGTACTCCCCTCCGACGTGCAGCGGCAGGTATACCACGCTTCCCGACGTCGGTGACCGAACGCGGCAATTCTTCAACTGCCGATTCGCAACCTGAAGTTCCTGCCGCGCGGATTCAAGCTTGGCGGAGGCGCGTTCCAGTTCCGTGCGGTGAACGATATTGGTCGTCAGTTCCCGTTCCATGACCAGGGATTCATATTTCAGTATGGCCTTCTCCAACCGAAGTTGCTGCTGGTTGATGTCAAATTCGGACAGCAATCCCTCTTCAACCAGCTCGCGATTGTCTTCCAGGAACTGTTTTTCGTCGGAAACCTCCGCTTCGGCGCTTTTCACATCGAGATCCAGCCTGCGGGTCTCGAGAAGATGCGTGGCGTTTGCAAGTCCGTCCGCCTCAGCCTCCGCGACTGCGACATCGCGTTCGAGGCTCCGAATGGAGCGTTCGATTTCCGATTCGTCCAGCGTAACGAGAAGGGTGCCCGGTTCTACCAGGATTCCCTCGGGCGCAAGACTGGTGAGGGTTGCGCTGCCATCGAATCCCGATTGGATGATCTCAACGCTTTTCGATTCGATGCGTCCCTCGTAAACGGTCCACGCGGTCAAAGGGCCCCGGGTAACTTCGATTGATTCCGGCGCCCTGCCGAACCCGGAATCCCGGGATGCGGTGCCTACTACAACCGCCGCAATCGCGGCAGGAATCAAGAGTATCAGCAGCGCGGCGCGTTTCATGGGGAGCGGGCCAATTCGGGTTTGAGGTCCTCCGGAAATTCGATCAACGTCCCCAGCGCATGGAGCATCCGGTATCCGTTGAAAGAGGCTTCAGCCCGAGCGAACAGCATGTCACGTTGCGCCTGCACGTAGGCGTCTTCGGCATCCGTCACCGAAAAATTGTCTCCGCGGCCCCGGGAAAAAAAGCGGCGCGCCAGCAGGACCCGGGAGCCGGCGAGTTCGAGGTTGGAATCGGAGATTTTCAGTTCCCGGCGCGCCCGATTGTAGGCGAGTATCGCTTGCTCGACATCCCGTAGCACGGCGTCTTTCACGATTTCCAGCCGTCGCCGGGATGATTCTTCGTCAATCACTCGTTGTTGGAGCACGGACCGCTGCCGTTGATTCACCAGGTCGGTATTTCCACTGAGTGCAACCGACCAGGTTGTTTCATTGAACGCGAGGATCTCATCAAGATCCTTTCCCGTGCCAAATGGCTCGACCCGCGCCACCAGGTCCATGGCCGGCAGAAGTCTGCGATGTGCGATGCGTACGCCGCGCTCCGTATCATCCAGGTCCTGCTGAGCCTGCGCGAGCTCGAGCCGGTTGGAGTATGCCACCGAGTAAGCCTCGTGGGTCGCGGGCATGGTCCAGGAAACCAGGGGAGGCGTTTTGAGATCAAATGTCGTGTCGGGGGAGAATCCGAGGAGTTCGGCGAAATCCAGGAACAAAGATTTGACCCGTTCCCGATTGTTCAATAAGCGGGAGGCCGCCTGACCGCGCTGCAACTCGACGCGTAATGTATCAACACGCGTGGCTCTTCCCTGTCGTTCCCTGGCGCGCGTAAGCCGGTAGAGGTTGTCGATTCGATTGAAAAACTGCTTGTCGAATTCGATCTGATTCTTCAACTGGATCAAGGTCTCGTACGATCGAACGACTTCCAGGGTGAGGGTCGATTTTTGCCGCTCAAGGCTGCGCCGGGCGGACAGCCAGGACCTCTCCGCCTGAACGACGGGCTCCCGGGTGATCAGCGGACCGGCGTTTCGAAACAGGGGTTGCGTAACCCGAAGCCGAATCGCGGCGCGTTCGGTGGCTTCCCGGCCCGGCTCCTGAATTCTGAGAAAGCTTGCGCCGGCCGACGCATCCGTGCCTGTGGCAAACCGCTTTGCCACGTCCAGGCCGGCCGAGAGGGTCTCAGGCCCGTCGGAAGCGAAGGCGTTGCCGTCCGGCACCACCCGGAAAGCGAAGGCCGCTTCGGCGCCTCGAACACCGTACCGGGCGGATGCAACCGCCAACTCCGACTGGATCAGGCCCCGGTTCTGCAGCAATGCCAACTGGATGGCCATGGGCAGGTCAATCTTCTGCTGGCTTGCGTAGGCGCCAAAGCTTGAGAAGAGAAGAATGAAAATCGTCACGGTGACGCCGTCGGATTCGCGGCGGCGCGATGGGGAACCGGAATTGGATGTTCGAAGCTGCATGAGTGGATCTGGTAGCCGCCAATGACGACAGGGTCAATCCTGAATTCGTCAATTGGGTTTCTTTCCTTATGTGGATCGTATAAAAAAGAGCGGTTCACTTCATATCATGCTGACTCGAGGATCTACTGAATTGGGTGTATACGGGGCCGCGGTGCTTCTGTTTCTGCTTCTGGGCTGTGGAAAACCACGCAATCCCGGCGTGTTTGAGCGGATTCACGACGACCTGGCGTCCGAGAATCTCGTCGGCGCCAAAACGAGTTTGGAGCAGTTTATCCGGTCGCATCCCGGTAGTCCGCTGACCGTACGCGCCTACAATGACCTCGGGGTGATCAATCACCGGCTTGGCGATGATGCGCAGGCCGCGGAGGCGCTGGAAGATAGTTTGCAGTTGGATGCAAAATATGCGCCGGCAGCCTACAATCTGGGGATTCTGATGCTTCGAGGCGGCGATCAAGAACAAGGGATGACCCGGCTCCTCAATGCCGCGCAGTTCGACGAAACCGATACCCGCGCCCTGGAATATGCCGCGAATGTAATCGGAGGGCGCGGGGATTGGGAGCAGGCGGCGGATCTTCTGCAGGAGGCCCGGGGCCGGAATCCGTCGTCCGCCGGTATTCTGACGGGGCTGGCGCTGGCCCAGCTCCGAACCACCGGACCCGACGCCGCGCTCACATCCCTGCGATCCGCCCTGGAGGCGGATCCCCGTTATGCGCCCGCCCTGTTCAACCTGGGTGTCGTTCATGGATTGTGGAAGGGCGATCCGACAAA
>CAUZEO010000131.1:0-13030 GCA_963578625.1 Kiritimatiellia bacterium
CGTGTCAAGCCGATTGGAAACCTTGTGATCGAATACTTCATCGATTAAGATTAAGATAATGAAATCCACACGAGCACCGCTACGATTCGAGCATGGATGTCAATGTCCCGCCGGAAGAGGCCCGTGAGTCGTAAGAGACACGAGCGGAGGAAACACACGATGAAGATATTTCACGCCGCCATCCTGTTGTTCGCTTTGGCCTTCTGGGAAACCTCACCGGCCCGCGCCGGTCAATTTCTTTATCTGGCATCCAGCCGGGATAAAACAATCGTCGCTTACGAGGTCAACAACGAGTGCGGGGAACTGACAAAACGATTCAGCGTCGATCTTCCGGGCAATCCGGGTGCACTCGCGTTTTCACCGGACACGTCGTTCGTGTACGCCGCGTTGAAAGGTCTGGAGGATGGTAAAGCAGGAGTCGCTACCCTGGAGCGAGCCGATGACGGGTCCCTGACGCCTGTCGACACCGCTACGATTACCAGCGGGTCGCCCTATATTCGCACCGACAAGACAGGGCGTTACCTCCTGGCCGCTCATTACAACGCCGGCAACGTTGCGGTGTATCGGATTCGCGATGGCGTCTGCACCGATGAGCTACTCGATCTTCGGAAAACCGAACGGACCGCGCACTGTATCGAGATCGATCCCTCCGGCCGTTTCGTCTTTGTGCCTCATACGGCGCCGAACAAGGTGTATCAGTTCCGCCTGGACGTTGAATCCGGCAAGCTCATCCCCAACGACGCGCCGTTTGCCGAAGGCCCGGACAAAGACCACAGGTACCACGAGCCTCGTCACTACGCGCACCACCCAAGCTTGAAGATGGCCTACACGTCCAATGAAAAAGGCGGAGGGATCACCGCGTGGACGTTCGATCCCGTCAAGGGAACCCTTCGACGAAGGCAGACGCTGTCGACCTTGCCACCGGACTACGAGGGCGAGAGCGCCGCGGCGGATATTCATCTCACGCCGGATGGTCGGTTCGCGTACGTCTCCAATCGCGATGTCACCGCACGCAAAGAAGGCGAGCCGACGAAGGACACCCTCGCCGGCGTAGCCCTCGATCCCAAGACCGGCGAGATGAAGCTGATTGGATACTTTCCAACGGCGGACTTCCCGCGTTCTTTCTGTATCGACCTGGCCGGTCGGTTCGTCTATTCGGCAGGCCAGAGCTCTGCCACGCTTTTCGCCTATCGCATCGATGAGCAAACCGGCAAACTGGAGCATTTCGCCACCTATGAAACCGGCGAAAGCCCGATCTGGGTAATGTGCAGCTACTGAAAGGTGTTCTTCAATGCCAATCGGGCCACCTTCGCGGTTAACTGGTTCTCGTCGTTCACCCTCCGGCTGGTCGCTTCGACGGCCCGTTCCCGGTACGGTCCCAATACGTCCGCCATCCGCACCAACCCTTCGATGGCCGCCTTTCGGATCAGGCCTTGCTCGTCATCCACCAGCGCGATCAGCGTTTCCGCTACCGCCGGTGCCACCTGCTCGTGCGCCGCAGCGGTCAGGCCCAGGGCATGGATGCTGGTTATTCGAACCTGCAGATCCGCGTCCTTCGTCCCCTTCATCAGGGCAGGCACCGCGTCCGGCGATCTGATTTCCGCCAAATGTTCGGCGGCCACCGTCTTATAGAACGGCGCCCTCTTCTCGAACACACCGATCAGGGCGAGTACGGAGTCGTCTCCATGGCTTCGCAGTTCTCGCAGCGCGGCTTCAGACACATCCGAATGTCCGTCGTGATGCACCATGTGTGCCAGAAGGTCGACTACACGCGGGTGATCCAACCGGGAGACCTGCTCCACGATGTCCAACCGCAACATGGTGTCATCGAACTCCCCGGTTTCCTGCGACATATACAAAGCCTCGAGTTCTTCAAAACTCTCCGGCAACACGGGACGAATCGGTGATCCTGTCACCACGCCGCCACCCGCGATACAATGAAGATGCTTAGCCGTGCGGATGTACAATCTGTTCCCGGCAAGAGCCGGTGACGCCAGACAGGGTTCCGGGTCCAATGGGTTGGTGGCAATCGGAGGGAGTGCCGGATTCTTCGCATTCAATTCGGATAGGTCGAACACGGTTGTCGTTCCCCGTTCGTCACACCAGTACAATCGGCCGGCTGCCAGGATGGGGGAGCCGGTGAATCGCGACCGGACTCGTGTCCGAACCCGGACCTGTCCGTCGCCGTCCACCACCATGATTCTCCCATCATCGCCCGGGATAATGAAGAGGCCGTTGTAAACCAATGGCGACGGGACGTACGGACCTCCCGCGGGCAGATGGTACACCACGTGCGATTCGGCGATGTCTCCCCGGCCACCGAGCTCGATCACCTTGGACGGGCCATTGCGCCCGCTTGTAAGATATACCCGGCTGTCCTGGTAAACCGGACTTGGGGTCGTTGCGTGTTTCATGCCGCCGGTCCACCACAAGGGATCGCCATTAGATACGTTGTAACAGACGATGGTCTGTGCGTTGGCGACGATCTGGGCTTGGCCATCATCGACAAAGAACAGGGGCGTGGCGTAGTGCAGCCCGCCATCCCGCTTGGTACGCCATCGCTCTTCCCCGGTTTGGCGATCGAAGGCGGCGATAAAACTGGAACCCTGATGATCGCATACCAACACCACCAGGTCGCCGGCCAGCACAGGTGAACTGGCCATGTTATAGATATTCTGGAATGGTCCCACATCCACCTGCCAAACCAGGTTCCCGTCGAAGTCCACGGCCACCAGGCCGGGCGAATCAAAAAAGGCGTAGACCCGCTCCCCGTCGGTAACCGGCGTAGGGGCGGCATGGCCGGACCGCGGATAGGTGGGTGTAGACTCCGCGGGCATTCGTTTGTGCCAGAGCACATCGCCCGACCCGGCATCAATACTGACGATCAGGCGTACCGCCCCCCGTTCCACGGCGGCCGTGAGAAAGACCCGGTTGTCCCAGACGATGGGCGAGGAAATCCCTTCACCGGCAATGTGCGTCTTCCATGCAATCCCGGCCTCCGTATTCCAATGCAGTGGCGCGTGCTTCGATGGAGTGGTTCCGGACCCATCGCCCCGCCAACCCGGCCACCGGTCGGCGGTGGTGTTCACTTTTTGAGATGCCGATGCCGCAACAGCGGCATCACTGCAACACGGAAAGCATCGCGCCACGAGAACCATACATACCAAAAACAGGAACGCCCGACACCGTTGTTCTCCGCGCATTACAGATCCCTTACCGTATGGTGAAAAAACTCAGTCGACGTTCAAATGACCGTGCCCAAGATTATTTTGGCGGCACCCAGCTCGGACTCTGCGGCTGGCGCGCCTGCTTTATCGCCTCGTAATACTCCGGCGGCGTCCCATCGGGCCAGAAGTTCACACCTTTTCTTTCGGTGTACAGCCACACGTACTTTTCCGACAGGCGCAGCGCGTAATGCAGCGCATGCCGGAGATCCTCGGGTGAGTGAAAGCGTTCCGGCCAAAGGGCGAAGCCGGGGGCGACTTTGTCGCTGTACTGAACCATGCGTTCATAGGCAGGCAGGAAATCCCGCAGTTTCCGAGAGCCGTAGGACCTCTCATTGCCGTCATAGACATTGCCGCCGGCCACCGAGGCCATCCCCTCCAGAAACGGACCCAACAACTCCTGGTTAGCCCCGCCCTCGGCGCCCCCCCAGGTCGTCAGCACGTCAATGTCCGGATATTCCGCCACCATCGCCTCGGCCATCTGACGGCCGCGAAGATGCGCCTGCCGGGAGTAGTCTTCCACGCTCTTATCTGTCCGCAACGGCCGGCTGCCATAGTCGAAGATGGCCGACTCGGGCTCAATATGGATGTGATACTGCTCCCCATCAAACATGATGCCGGCCAATCCGCCTTCACGGCATAGTCGTGCCGCCAGCCGTGCCTTGTCTGTCACCACCTGCCAATCCTCCTCGAACCAGTCCACCCTGCCCGGCATCACGTTGATTCGGAGCAGGGAATGGTCCAGCGACCCCCACTTGATCGCCTGCAGGTCGGCAAGGTTGTCGGAAAAGTCCTCCCAACTGAACGGCTGCGTACTCATGAAATGGTCGGCGAAATAGACCGGATCCGGCCCCAAACGCGGGGTCGCAGTCAATACGACGCCATCGGCGCCTGAGTCGTAGAGCTCGGCGATGCGCCTGCGTACCGTTGAAGGTGACGGCATTCCGCCCCAGTCGCCGGATGCCCACAGCAGCACCTTCTTGTCCGATCCAACCGGCTCCACCGGGAAATCACGCACCGCGAAGGTAAGCTTCATGCTTTCCGCGGCAGGGAGCTGGAAGTCGTACTCGAACCAGCCCTTCACGTTCGGATCCCGACTCAGATAGTCCTCATCGGCGGTGGCCAGCGCCGCCCGCGTCCGTACCATTGTGGTCAGGCGGGGAGCGTGCAGAAAATATGTACCCAGAGGGATCGCGGTCTCGGGTTCGGCGGCGACCACCTGCAACGCCTCCAGCCGCTCCAAGTTGAGGCCCTGCGCCCGGGCGCACTGCAGCTCCCAGAGCAGGAAGTACCAGGTACCCGGGCTCAGACTCCGGGCATTGGCCAGATCAGACACCTCCACCTGCGCCCGCCCGCCGTCCACGTCCACCAGGACCAGCCGCAACGCCGGGCCCCGCTGAGCTGTCATTAACCACATCGCCAGCACGTCGTTATCACCGACAGCCAACGGCTCGGCGAAGATACGCTCGGCCAGCAGCTGATCGGCACCGGCCAGGTCATCATCGGGGAACACAAGCGACAGTCCGCCGGGGACCGGCGAGCCGAGCGACAGTGCCAGACCGCCCTCCCAGACCCCGGGCAAGGTCTCGTCCTCCGGCAGCCTGATCTCCGCCAGCGGTGCGCCCGAGAGATCCTCAAAGCGGAAGGCGTCTATCCATAGCCCCTTCAGGTTGCCGGGATCGGAAGGTCCCGGATCGCCGGTGACCACCAGCTCGTAGGTGCCCATCAGCAGGCCGGTCTCGACAAGCGGCAGCCAGAACCACTCCCCGTCCGGCCCGAAACACCCGCCGGGACGCCCGTCGAACCATGTGCTTCCGGGCGTGCCCGGCTCGGTGGGGAAGGTGTACCGCAGTTCCGTGCCCCGCCGATCGGCGACGGTAACCGCCGGGACGGGCGTGATCTCACCGATTCCGGTCCAGCGGGCCATCCTTGCCCACAGCCGGTAGGGACCACGGGGAAGATTGGTGAAATCAAACAGAAAGTGGCCCGGAGCATTGGGCAAGCCGGGTGTGGGCGAGCAGTGAATGACAGCCTTGAAGGCGACTCGATCGGGGTCGCCGCCGATAATGCCAAGCTGCCCCTGCTCGCGGCTTGTTCCCTCGCCGCGCACCTCTTCACCCTCCACCAGTACGTCCACCCCCCAGGCGGCGGGCACCGCCACCACCAGACATACTGCCCCAATCCATGTACAGCTGCACACGATCTGTGTTTTATTCATTAGCATATACCTCCCAATTGTATCAGAATCTTGTTCAAGATTCCATCCGTGATACAAATTGATCCCAAGGAGTAATCGTTCGGTGCCATTCCGCCGCACCGGTATCTGATCCCGTCAGACCAGGTACTTCCGGGGACACTTCGCCACCATGGTGTATTTCGGGTCCACCATGTTGCCCAGTCGCATTTGCCCGACCTGGCCGAGAAGGTGGTAGGCCTTCATGCGGTCGAATCCGTAATCGCTGACCATCCAATCGATCAACTCGACCCAGGCGATGCGGGCGGCCGCGATCAGCGGCCGGGCGCTGCCGGCGGCCATGATGAAATCGTCGCTGACGATCCGCGGCCAGTTGATGCTGTACCTCTTCTTCAAGTCGAACGAGACCGTGACCTTGGCGGGGATTTCCAATCCGACGCCGGTCACCTCCCCGTCCCCCTGGCTGGCGTGGGCATCGCCGGTGAAAAAATGCGCGCCTTTCACCTGGACCGGGAACCAGACTTCGTTTCCCGGCCGGGTCTCCACGCAATCCATGTTTCCGCCGTAGTAATCCGGGGTGAGCGAGTTGACGGCTTCAATCTCGGGCGCCACCCCCATGGTGCCCATGAACGGCTCGTAGGGAATCACGCGCTTCTCGTCGAACCGGATGCCGTCGTCTTCGATGGGAAGGAACAGCCATTGTTCCTCCAGGGGCGGTTGCAGGGTTGGATCGAGAGTCGTCGATGTCAGACCACCGAAGAAGGGAATCGTTCCGGTGATGGCGTGATCGCGCGAGGGCTCGATGTCGAGGATCTTTACCACCAGCGTGTCGCCCGGCTCGGCTCCCTCGATGACAATCGGACCGGTCTGCGGATTCAGGAAGGGATACGTGCAGATGTCCGAAAAGCGCTCGACCTCGGGCGTCATCTTGTTTTCGAACGCATCGAGCGTATGAATCGCGACCGTCTCGCCCGGCTTGATCGTGGCAACCGGTGGATGGAAGGGCGAGTAGGTGTAGCAGTAGGGTGCTTTTTGGTGGATCTCTCGGATAGTCATCGCTGCTCTTCCTTATGTAAGTTGGAACGGAGATGATCGGATCTCTCTGCGATCACTGATCGCACTCACAATCGTAATCACAAATCGATACGGCATCTCGCAACTCTTTCCCGCTTATTCCTGTCCTCCTATTCCTCCCTCCTACTCGACGTAAACCATATTCGCCGCGTAGATCGATTTCTTCCCCTCCGTGTCGACCGCCTGGGCGCGGAAGATGACCATATCCCCCGCGCTTGTCGGAAATCTCGCTTCATAGGCCGGCGTGTCGTCTTCGGCCGAATCCCAATCCGAACCGCCGTTCGTGCTTATCCCGAAGATCACTTTGGCAATGGTGCCTGAATCCGATACCCCCTGGGCGGTAAGATTGAACTCGCCGGCCGGGTACGTGCCGCGATCCGTGAATGGCTCTCCGTCATTGAGAAGCTCCACCCCGGGCCAGCCCTGAGCGCGGCGAATCTCGTTGGCCGCATCGCCGAAACCGTCCCATCGGCCGTCCGCCTTGCTGATTCCGTTCGTGTCGACCAGTGCAACGGCGTAGCCTAACGCGTAGTTATAAAGAAATACGGTGAACCCATCGGCACCAAAGGCATACGCGGTGATCATCTCCTCGTACACATCCTGGTAGGTGGTCCTGTCCTTCAACCACTCCCGCACTGCCTCGTTGCAGGGTCCGAAACCGTATGCCTCAACATGTTCGCACTTTGGCGCAATCCATCCGCCGAGGGATCCGGGAAGCGCCACCAGAGTCATGTTTTCGCGACCAAGTTCTTTTGCTTCGGCAATCCCTTCGAGCACCCGGTGCGAATTCACACAGATCGTCGCCCCGATGCTTGAGGTGTCAAGCCGCTGATGCACGTCGTACCATGGCGGCATACAATGATTGAGAAGGGCCTGCCGCTCCGGATTCAACTCGTGATAGATGTCCGCCCAGGCACGGATGAACTCCAATTCGTCTTCCCTCTTTCCCTCCGAGAGATGACATTCCATCTCGTCCCCCAGGACATGCCCCACGATGGCGTCACTCACATCCTCGCCGTTCCATACATGCCCATTCCACCGGTCCGTCATTTCTTCGATCCCCGGCACCAGGTCGGCCGGCTTCCACTCACCGGGACCGGGATACTCATAGGAGAGTTGATCCCCCAGAACGCCCGCATATTCAAATCCCTTCATCCCCCAGTGCTTGATCGCAGCCCATTGGTTTGCCTCGGTTGTCAGACTGGTAATGATCCGGTTGACCCCGTGGCGCGCCATATCCATAAACGCGTACTCCCAACCGAACGCGCACGAATGAATTCCAGGTCTTGATGTCGCTACTTCCAACTTCGTGGGCATCGAGTAATAGACACCTATTGTGAATTCGTCTCCCACCGGCACCGTCACCACAGGTGACTCCGTGGATGAGGCAAGAACAGTGGACAGTGAACTGTGGGCAGTGAACAGGAGGCAGTGAACAGTGAACAGGAAGCGGAGAGTGGTGAATAGTGAGTAGTGAGAAATCATGACCTCACGCGATCCGGGACTGCCTGCGGGCCGGGTCTTTTTGTGCTCGCGCTTTCTTCGCTGCTCAGGACTGCCATGCACTGCTGACTGTTTACTGTTCACCGCTTCTCCCTCCTGCTCGAGTAGGATATGACGAGTATGAACCTCGAGAAAGATTATACCTTACCTGCTTCAGCCGAGTAAATCTTAAATATCTTACTCGGGTGTCTTACCCGAGCCATCTTAACCAGGAATCGGACTACTCGAGGTAAACCATATTCGCCGCATAGATCGATTTCTTCCCGTCTGCATCGATCGCTTGGGCACGAAAGATGACCATCTCTCCCGCACTCGTTGAGAACCTCGCTACATAGGGCGCTTTGTCGTCTTCGATTCAGTCCCAATCCGATCCGCCATTGACGGATTTCCCGAAAATGACTTTGTCGCTCGTAAACGAATCGGAGACCGCCCGGACGGTGAGTGTGAACCCTCCGGCCGCGTATGTGCCGCGATCTCGGGCTTCGTGGGTACTGCATCATAGACGCCGATTGTAAACGAATCCCCAACTGGGACCGTCACCGAAGGTGATTCGGCGGAAAAGGCGGTGACGCCAGAACACAGGTCGAGCGTGATAAAGCCAAGCCTTCGAGCGGCTCCAGACATCACTGATTCCTCACTTTTTATAAGATCTAAGATCCTGTCTTCTTGACAACAGTTTTCTTTCTCTCACCATGTAATTCACCTGAAATCGTTCGTGGGAAACGATGACGATGAAGCAACTCAACGAGACCGTTGCGGGCACAGCGACCGACATCCGGGCAAAAGCGGCAGAAATCCGTCAGCAAGGGTTTTGCATTCTGCCCAACCACTTCTCTCAAAAAGCCATCGAAGCCTGTGCCCGCGCCTTCCGCCCCATCCTGCTCGACTACGCCCAGACTCATTCAGAAACGCCCAACCGGGGTCCCAATCGGTACTATATTCCGCTGCCCTTTCAACCCCCCATCTTCAACCCCCAATTCTTTTTCGATCCAACCATCCTGGCCATTCATGAAGCCGTCCTGGGCGAAAATACCCGTATCGACCAGTTCGCCAGTGACACTTCGTTCAACGGATCGGTTTACCAGGACGTCCACGCCGATGTCCCGGCGCTATTTCACGAAGCACCCGAAATGATACACCCACCACAAATCCTGGCCATGAACTTTCCATTGATCCGTATCACTCCGAACCACGGCCCCTTTGAAGTCGCCCGGGGTCCCACCTCCTGCTTGAATCAGAGGCCTTAAAAAAAAATCGAAGCCGGAGACATTTCCCTCGACCCCCTGTTGCTCAACATCGGAGACGCTCTGATTCGAGATACCCGCTGCCTGCACCGGGGCACACCAAACCGAACCGACGCGCCACGCCCGGTAGCCGTCATCAGTTGCACACGCACCTGGTTCTACCGGGAAAGAGAGCGTAACCCTATTCCGGAATCGATCTGGATTCGTTTTTCAGACAGCCAACAAAAGCTGATGCAACGATTCCCCATTGACAAAACAGGACCCACGTGACGATAGTATCTCTGGACCGGATTAACTCATGGAATGAAAGCGTGCTGAGCGTGAAGAATCAGAGTACAGAAGAAACCGCATCCGCCTTCAACCGCGATGGCTTTGTCATCGTCCGTAATGTGTTCAGCGAGACGGAACTAGTTAAAATCGATGACCACCTGTCGCGGTTTGTAATCGAGGTCACCCCGACGCTGCCGCCGGGCGAGGTCTATTTCGAAGACGATGCGCCCGGCATACTGAAGAGCGCATTCCGGCTGAATGAGCATGATCCGTTTTTTGATGAACTTCGGGAATCGCACCGTATCAGAGAGATCGTTTCGGCGATTTTCGACGATCCGGACATTGTATCCGATGGCATCACTTTTTTCGGCAAGGCGGCGGGAAGCGGATCGCAAACAGTGGCGCACCAGGACAACGGATTTCAGGTCATGGTCCCGCCGGAAGGTCTCACCGCAACCATTGCCCTCGATACGTCGACAACCGAGAACGGCGTTTTGTGCTGTCTGCGCGGCTCGCACAAGCTTGGCCTGCTGCCGCACGCCCAATCGGGCATTCCCGGCTTCAGCAGAAAGATTGCCGAGCCTCTCGACCGCGATGCCTTCCCGGAAGTGGCCCTCTGCATGCAGCCCGGCGACGTGGCCTTTCATCACATAGACAGTGTCCACTACAGTGGCGAAAACCGATCCGCACGCAGTCGCCGTCAACTCGGGATTCTCTGTTTTTCCTCACGCGCAAAGCGAGACGAGAAGGCGTTCGCCGCGTACAAGCAGGGACTCAACGAACTGCATGAATCGAAGCTGAAGAATTCGGGAAACAAGAATTGATTTCGAATGCTCAATTTCGAATATCGAAGGAAAGAAATACTCCACCTTCGATATTCCATTACTCTTACTGGCCGCCTGCATCCTCTTCACAGTCCACTGTTCAGTATTCACTGTTCCAGCCTCTTCCGCCGGGTTGGCTCCGGTCATTGAGTGCGTGGGCCGACGTTTATCGCCGCATCAACCCCATGCGGCGTGCATACGCCAACCACTCTGATCCTCCATGGTAGGACCTGCGCCAGAAGGGATTTTCCTGCAGCGCCGGGGCGACGATCTGCGTAAACGGCGATGGAATTGTCGAGCGTGTGGCCGAAGCCTGGCCGGGGGTTCAACTTCTCATGGACGGTAAACCGATCAACGATCGCAGCGCGTATCCGTCCGGAGAGTTCAACCTCACCGCCCACGCGGTTTCGGATTCCGGTCCCATTTCCGAAATCAATTTCGGCAAAAGCATCAATGGCGGCAACGACTGGGAGTCTACCGTGGTTGACACTGATGGAAAAAGTTCGATCTACGCGACGAACATGATTTCCGCGGAGTAGATCATGCCTGACACGAAAAAAATAGTCCTTGTGACCGTGGAACGGGCGAGACCAGCGGTCAAAGAACTGGAACCGCTGCTGACTGAATCCGGTTACACGGTTCAGTACTCCGCAACGCCCAGCGCCTACACGCCGGATGAGCTGGCGGGCGCGTGGGGATTGATCGTGGGCGCCGAACCGTATCCCGTCGAGGCGCTGCAGCTCTGCGGAAAAGCAAAAGTGATAAGCCGTAACGGCATCGGCCTTGACAACATCGACGTCGATACGGCCACGGGGATGGGATGCGCGGTCTGCAATGCGCCAGCGATGAATCACCATTCGGTTGCAGATTTTACCCTGGGACTCATTCTCAATCTCGCGCGGGGCATCCATACTTTCAGCCGCGAAATGTCTCGCGGAAGGTGGGACGCAAAGATTTTCCGGGGCGTGAGCGGCGCGATCCTCGGCATCGTCGGCCTAGGCAGAATTGGAAAGGAAGTGGCGCTCCGGGCGCAGGCGTTTCACATGAAAGTCATCGCGTGCGACCCCGCACCGGATCAAGCTTTCGGAGAGAAGCACGGGATCCGGTTCGTTGATTTCGATGAACTCCTGGCCGCATCGGACATCATTTCGATGCATACGCCGTTGAATTCGCAATCAGAAAGCATGATCGATGCGTCGGCGATTTCAAAAATGAAGGACGGCGTTTTCCTGATTAACACTTGCAGGGGCCGGGTCATTGACGAGGAAGCTCTCGCGGCCGCGCTTGATTCGGGAAAGGTGGCCGGAGCCGGCCTGGATGTCTTTGCACAGGAACCGCCGGGGAACTCGCCGTTGTTAAGATACGACAACCTGATCGCCTCGCCGCATATCGCCGGAAATGATGCGCCGGCAATCCAGGCGCTCGCACAATGTGCCGTGGACAATCTCCTTGCCATCGGTCGCGGTGAGTGGCCGGAGAACTGTGTAAATCGGGAGGCACTGCAGAGATGAAACTCACCCCTCATCGAATACTCGTCGTCGTTTCAAATATGGAACGATCCCTCCGGTTCTACCGGGATCAACTCGGGTTGAAGGTTGCCCGGGATGCGGTGCGGGAGGGTCCATCCTATGATGCAATCACCGGGATCAAAAACGTACGGGTCCGCGTGGTCTTTGTGGCGCCGGCGGGCGGCGGGCACATGATCGAACTCGTGGAGTACCTCCGCCCCAGGAGCCGGAAGCGGTCGTGGAAAATGTCCGACGTGGGAGCCACCCGCATCTGTTTTGAAGTCGCCAGCGTGGCGCGCAGCCTCAACACGTTGAAGAAACGAGGGGCTAAGAAGATTCGCGGCCCCATCCTGCTGGAGAGGGACGGGCTCAAGATTGCGAAGCTTCTTCACATGAACGATCCGGACGGCGTTGAAGTCGAAATGATACAGGTGCTGTGACATGAATCCGCAGCGCGACAACATCGCCTGGCGACTGGAACAGTGTTACTCCGGCGCAGTCTACGACGTCCTGCGCGAGATGGGCTGCAGGGACCAGGCGCTGCCGGAAACCATCCGGCCCATTGACCCCGCCTGGAAACTCGCGGGACGGGTCTACACCGTGTCCGGCCGGCCCTGCGATGCCGATCCGGACGAGACCTTGCTGCAGTGGACCGGACTGTTAGCGAAGGCACCCGCCGAAAGTGTGGTCATTTGCCAGCCCAACGACTCCGAGCTCTCCCACATGGGCGAACTCTCCGCGGAAACCATGCTCTACCGGGGAGTGCGCGGCTACATCGTCGACGGCGGCTGCCGCGACGCCGACTACATTCTCCGTTTCGGCTTCAAAGTCTTCTGCCGCTACTTCACGCCCAAGGATATCGTGGGGCGCTGGCTGCCGGAGACATTCGAGGAACCGGTGATCATCGGCGACGTCGAAATTCGTACCGGCGATTACGTGATGGCGGACCGGGACGGAACCGTCGTGATCCCCGCCGATATGGCGGAAGAGGTTACAAAGAAAACCGAGGAAGTCATGCGAACCGAGAGCCAGGTCCGCAAAGCCATCCTTGAAGGCATGGATCCGCAGGACGCGTACAAGAAGTACGGGAGGTTCTGATCCGAGTGCGTAGCGCGGAGTTCACTCTGCGTCCGTCGCCGCCTCAGTCTTGGAGTGCGCCGGCAGAGCGGTGTCGCCGCTCCGCTCTGCC
>CAUZEO010000132.1:0-13011 GCA_963578625.1 Kiritimatiellia bacterium
CTGGCCCAGTACATCATCCGCAACCCGTTTGCCGTCGAAAAGATGCAGGTCAGCCCACCGAACCGCGCCAACCCCGAAGGGTCCGTGCTCTACCGCTCCGGTCTCAACCCGAAGATTCAGCGCAACTTCGAGGTCTTCACCCCGTGCGACTTCATCGCAGCGATCACTGAGCACATCCCGGACAAGAGCTTCCAGCTCGTCCGGTACTACGGTTGGTATTCGAACAAGATGCGAGGCCAGCGCGACAAGCACGCCGCCGAGGAGGCTGCCGCAGCTGGAGGCCAGGCCGTACAGATCATCGACGTCTCCGAGCACAAACCGCGCCGCATCCCCTCGGCAAAATGGCGCGAGCTCATCAAGAAGGTGTGGGAAGCCGACCCGCTCCTGTGCCCGATCTGCTCTCGCGAAATGCGCATCGTAGCCCTCATCGACGAGCGCGAGGTGCTCGAGCGTATCCTTCGGCACCTCGGCCTGTGGGAACAAGGCATCCGTGTCCACACCGGAGCAGATCCACCTCCCGAGTGCACCATCGAGCCGTGGCTTGAGGACCCCTTCCCCGACTACGACACCGAGCCGGTCCTGACATACGCGAAATCCTGAACGCTCGCGGCAGGGGAGGTCTGTTCCGCCGCCAGGCATCCGGCCGTGTCGCCATGCCCTCCGGGCGTTCGTCTTGACCCATCCACCCCGCTTCATCTACCGTTTCCCCCATGAAAGTGCTCCTTCAGGCCGGGCCCAGCGGGCGAGTGCTCATGCCTCAGGAAAAGCGATTTCCTATCAATGAGATACGAACAGTATGCTCGATAATAAAGCACGGACTCCGCAGAAGATGCCGGCAGCAATCGGCTGCGGGCATCTTCCGCTTTTTTTCGTGTCCAGTGTGGCCTCTGACTTCGGCCGAATTTGTTAAGGTATCTGAGATATCGAACATCCAACATTGAACATCGAAGGAAGAATATACCCGATCAACTTCCACACGGAGATTTCCTTATGCAAAAGACGGTAACGACCTGGCCGGGGTTCAAACAGCATTGGTCCGGGTTGCTCAATTTTCTGATCGGTCCGGAATTGACACGGTTTGATTTCGAACTGCCGCCTGTTGACCAGGTCGTAGACGAGTTGAGGCGCTGCCCGGTAACACAGATTCTCAGCGGCGTCAAGAGCGCCACGTTCGATCAAACCGATATATCCGAATCGTTCCGCAAGCTCCCCATCGACCAGGCGATGGACCAACCCTTCAACATCGCGAATTTCAATTTCGAGAGCAGCGACTTCTACGCCTCAGGGCAGGTGTTCTACGGACTGCGGGAGCGATGGGTGGAGCCGTGGGGCCGGGCCCTTCGGTCTCACGGCTTCACCTGGAAGGAATGCTTTCCCATCGTCTTCATCAGCGGGCGAAATTGCGCGACCAACTATCACATGGATATTTCCCACGTGTTGCTCTGGCAGCGCTACGGCAGGAAGATATTCAATGGCCTGAAAGATCCGGATCGCTGGAGCACGATCGAGGAACGCTGCCGCAGTGAACTGAACCAGACCCGGCCGGCTGAGATTACCGAGGACCACATTCTTCGGTATGAAATGCAACCGGGAGCGGTCCTGTGGAACGCATTTACCACACCCCATTGGGTCGATGCCGCCGACGAGGTGGCCGCCAGCCTGGGCATTGTTCACCGCGGGCTGCGATTGGATGGGCGGCTATGTCCTCACGAAGAAGAGCTTGTAGAGTACGAACGGCGGATCGGCGCGTGAGGATCACTCACAGTGCACAACGCGTGATTCTCACTGCCCGTAGATAGGACATTCTTCACGGCGAAACGATTGGCCGGGCCAAACTTCACTCCGATATCCTCAGAAGGCGGCCGACTGAATCGCACTCCGAATTGTGCCCCTTCTATCATAGAATGAATTGATCATGAATCGGCCGGAAGTACCATTCGGATCTGACCCTCTATTTATTCACTGGCGCCGCAGGATGAAAACGCACGAAGGCCTCCGCACTCCAATGAAGAGCGCCTGGGTGACCGAGCACTTTATCCCACCTCGGCAGGCAGGCAGGCAAATGGATTGTGCCAGGGTTGGCGAGGGGACGGTGGGGGCCGGATCCTAACGGCCGTTTATTCTCGAGTTGAAACGACTGGACGAAAGCAGCGGACAAGAAGATCATTCGGATCAAGAATGACCCTTGGGCTGGTATGTCCAACCTCAAATCGATTCTCGCGCTGTACTCGGCCGGTGGTAAAAAAGTGAAAACTCTCAGCAAGAAGGTCATTGCACCGTGAACGAGGAGCCGGCCATCAAGTTTGAACGCTCCATGATTCTCGCATGGATCGTCGTGATCGCGATCACCACCGGCGCGCCGGGCGCGATGTATCGGGAAGCACCGATGCTCAGGGAACGGGTAAAAGAGGGCGCACTCCCGCCGGTAGAGGAGCGCCTGCCCGACAACCCCCCGGTGGTCAAATGCCTGGAGCGGATTGGCGTTTATGGCGGGGAGATGAATACCGTCACCATGATCGCCGGGTGGCTGGTGGAGGAGATGTACATGGTGTGGGAACCCATGCTTCGGTTCGCGCCGGATGGTGTTACGGTCGAACCCAATCTTGTTAAACGATGGAAACTCGCCGATGACGCGCGATCCATTACCCTGACGCTCCGCAAGGGCATGAAGTGGTCGGATGGGGTGCCGGTGACCATGGAGGATGTTCTCTTTGCCTACCACGACGTGATTATGAACAAGGACATCACTCCGGTTCCGTCCCCCAATTTCATGGTGGCAGGCGAGCCGATGGAACTGGAGGCACTGGATGAGCTCCGCTTTCGACTTTCGTACAAAGAACCGTACGGAGCCGTGCTCTACGCACTTATTCATACGGTCACCGAAGCCAGCATGATTCAACCGCAACACTATCTGAAGAAGTTCCACGCCAGGTACTCGGACGAGGAAGACATTACCGCACTGGCAAAAAAGCGCGGGTTTAACTCCTGGTTCGAGCTCTTCAGGGACGTGAATCACTCCACGCGCCGAACCAGCGGCCAGTGCCCGCCCGATTACCCGACGCTCAGCCCCTGGCAGGTGGCGGACGCGCCCGCGACCGGGCACGTTATTCTTCAACGAAATCCTTACTACTGGAAGGTCGATTCGGAGGGCAACCAGCTTCCGTACATTGATCGAATTCACTCCCAGTATGTCGGAAATCCTGTAGCCCGTACCCTCAAATATATTGCGGGAGAAGTCGATTTTGCCAGCAATCCGCTCGAAAACGTGCCGGTGCTCTTATCCAACCAGATTCGGGGGAAATACTCGGTTCGGATGTGGGTCGAAAATCAGGGAACCCGGGTAACCTACTTCCTGAACCAGACCTATCCGGATCCGCAGCTTCGCGAGCTGTTCCGCGACCGCCGATTCCGGATCGCTCTATCGCACGGCATCAACCGCGAGGAGATCAACGAGATTCTCTATTTCGGCAAGTGCATTCCGAGGCAGTACACTGTCAACCGCGCCTGCAGTTTCTTCGAACCGGAATTCGAAACTAGTTATGCGACCTACGATCCCGAACGCGCGAACCAACTCCTGGACGAGATCGGGTTGAAGCGCAAAGGGCCGGCCGGGTGGAGGCATTTTGCGAATGGGCGCCAGGTGGCTCTCGCTCCGGTGGTGATTGAGGGCGGATTTCGTCCCGAAATGACGGAACTCGTTTCCGACTACTGGGCGGACCTGGGTATTCTGTTGGCTTGGCGGGTGGTGGACGGGGAGCTGGTTCAGACGAAATTGATGGGCAACCTGCTTGATCTGGCGATCTATCCCGGCGATGAGGCAACCGACATCGGGGTCATCACAGGCCGTTTGATGCAACTGCGACTGTGGGCTCCACTTTGGGAAGACTGGTTTATTTCCAACGGCAGCCGTGGCGAAGAGCCTCCCGATGAAATCAAGGAGCTTTACAACACCTGGTTGCAACTGAGGCAGACCGGTGATGCCGACCAACGTGTTCGGCTTGGCAAGAAACTGGTACGCAGCCAGGCCGAGAATCTCTACGGCATCGGAGCCGTTGGCGGAACGATTGCCCCAATCGTCGTTACGGACCGGCTTCACAACGTGGCTGGGGACGGCGCGCTGCTGGGATGGCCCTGGATGGTCACGGTGCTGCACCACCCAGAGCAGTGGTTTATTGAGGAGTAATTGACCCACAGGCACCAGGGCTTGCCTTCCGGCGCGCGGTCCAGGAGTTCGAGCGCGGCCCGGCCGCAGAAGTCGTCCATGAATTGTTCGCGTTCCAACGGGGTGGGCCAGGCCAACGTGGCGAAGGTGCTGGGCTTCTGCTTGCGCGCGTCATAGTCGTCGATATGTGTCTGCAGCAGCTCGTGGGACCGCAGGTATTCCAGGTAAGCGCCGCCGCGGTCCGGCATCGCGGCTCCAGAATTCATCTTGCCTCGCTGGTCGATCGCGTCGTCGAAACCGTAGGCCCCGAGGCGCGGTACCCGGCCGGAGTTGTGGTAGTCATCAGAACCCTTGTGCAGGTCGTTCTTGCCACAGGTCACGGTGTGATAGCCGGCATCCTGGAGCAGGTTGAAAAGAGTGGTCTCGGCAGGATCCGTGTCATCAGGATTGCTCCAGACCCCGGTGCGGTGGCGGCGTTTCCCGAGCGCCAGGCAGGCCCGTGCCGGGGCGCAGACCGGGCTGTTGGTGATCATGCGCGCGAAACGAGGGCCGCTTCCATGCGATCCGCCATACCCAGCACGATGTTGCCACCGGCGGCGGCTTCCGGGGACTATGAGGAAAAAACAATTCAAATGGGTCGTACCAGGGAAGTCCTCGGGTGGGCTCCGCAGGCCCGACCCTGAGACTACATTTATCTCAGCAAAAATGTAGACGGCTACACCCCAGCTTGACAATACATCTATACTGCCTAAGTATTTAAACAGCAACTTGGTGTCCGGACTAATATAACTACCAGACCAGTTTGGTGAGTTCGGCCACAGGAGAGGAGTTTCGATATGGAATCTGGGAATTCGGCATGCTCACTCCTGAAGATTGTCCGCCGTGCGCCTGCAGTTGGGTTGATCGTATTCTTGAGCTTGGGACAAGCTATCCGGGGCGATGAGGTGCCCGATCCGCTCCTTAAGGAGTGGCGACAGTGGTCGATTCCACACCGGGAGGTGCGGAAGACGCCCCGTCCGTCGGATGCGGAATTCTTGAAACTTTTGCCGCCGCAACGGGAGGAGCCCGAATTCGATGAGACGTCACGCGAGCACGGAATGGCGATCTGGTGGGGTGATTACAGCGTACAGATCTTTTCCCGGCAGCCTCCGACGCAGGAGGAGCTCACCCGTCGTCCGGTGGTACAGACCATCGCAGGGGAAGACGAGCCGCTGGTTCTGGGCCTGTGGGGCATACGGGATGTAGGGCTGGTAACACTCACCGTTAAAGACTCGCCGTTCCCCATCACCATCCGTCGCGTGGAATTCAGCCCGCGGAAGATTCCCACAGACAATTTTGGCGAAACCGTCGAGGGCGCGAGGGTCATCGGGTTGGCCACGTTCTTGCCGGCTGAGGATACCTGTGACGTACTGCAGGGGCGGAATACGGTGTACTGGCTGACGGTTGAAACGCCTGGCGACGCCAAGGCTGGGAGTTACGCGTGCGCGCTGCAACTCGCAATGCATGGCAGCCGCGAAAAAGAGAAGCGACAGACCATCGAGCTGCCGTTCACCGTCGAGGTGCTGGACTACACCCTGCCGGTTGCGGATATCGCTTATGGCATGTATTTCAGGCCGACAAGTGGTCAGAACCTTCCCGCACACTATCGAACCCCGGAAATGTTGCGTGTGTTCTGGCGTGATATGGCCAGACACGGGATGACCAGCGCGACCGTTTACAGTGACCGCGAGCAGACCATTTACGATGACGAGGGGAACGTGACCTTCGACGGGAACCCCGACATGGAAATGCTCGAAGCCATGATGGAGGAAGGGCTGGTTCATCAAGGAATTCCCGTGATGTGGCTGTGGCCGCACCTGACCGCGGACGCTGCCCCGGTGGTGGTGGCGGAGGCCAGGAAACGAGGGTTTCCTGAGCTTCTTTATTACGGTGTGGATGAACCGCCGGTGGAGGGGGAACGGGCGAAAAAGGCGAAGGAGGGGCTGGAATCCATCCAGCCCTGGAGGGACTATTTTCGTATTGTGACCGCCCTGAGCGACCGGCCCGCCGAGGTGTACGCCGACTACCTGGATATCTGGGCAGTCAGTACCGGGAGGATCACCCCTGAATTAAGTGCTCTGGCGGCACGAAAAGGCGCGGAGATGTGGACGTACGCATGCAGCGATCGGGGTACGGGCAATTCGCCCATGGCCCGCTTCGGCGCAGGCTTGTACACGTGGGCGCTCAATCTGAAGGGGAACTTCATCTGGTGTTACACTGAGCACTACGGATGGAAGGATCGCAGGAATGCCTTCTTCTGTCGCGTGCTGCCCAGTCCGGAGGGCCCGATACCGTCTATCCAGTGGGAGGCGCGGCGAGAAGGCGTCGAGGACTATCGTTCATTGCGGTTGCTCGAGTCGCTCATTGCCGAACGCCCGGATCACGCCAAGGCGATAGAAGCCAGGTCATGGCTGGACTCCATCCGTGAAAAAGTGGATTGGTACCGGGGGCGGAATATGCCGCCGTCCCTGTGGGCCTGGGATGGTATTGAGCTCTATCCTTTTTGTTCAGACTTTCAGCCTTCAGAGCTGTCATCCGTTCGCGCAAGGACGGCGGCCTACATTCTGGATTTGGGAAGTTAACTGGAGAAGAGCGGATCGATCACGAGTCCCCGTCGCGATCGTCCTCGTGCTTGCACGAGAGATGGTAGCGTCAACGGCCGACTTGTTTGAGAGCAGGCTCCATGGCTCATAAAGGAATGGATGAACCGGGCACTCGTTATGACCATACACGCCCCGTGATTGCCCTTCATTCCTCATCCTCATCAAGGATCGAGAACAGAGGCCATCCCCCGCTCCCGGTTGGGCCAGTTTTACGAGCCCCAATCAATTTGTGCGTGCCGCACTCATCACGACACGAAATGCGGGCATTGTCATGCAGCCGGATTCCCCGACGATCGCCTATGGCGTTCATAGGCCGGGGTATAGCTCCTGTTTCTTCCACCCCGGAAGCGGGATGGTTATGACAGGATTTTTTCACTCCGACATGGCAGGAACAAGACCAGACTACTCTTATTGATGGGGAATCTCCGTTCCCTTTCGCATTGCCGGAGTCGTCTCAAGGTAGCCATAGCCCTCCTTTCTGAGGATGAAGGGCCGAGGTTAGAATGCGATGGGACTGGATCGGCCTTTAAGCCGCACGCCATGTTCGCCGGCCAGATCGGCGATGTACGCATGGAGATCATGCTGGGTTCCTTCAAATGGCCAGGGGCGATTTGTTTTTTCTGCCTCAGCCTGCAGGGCGTCCCACTCGAACATGAAGGTGAACAGCACGGGAATCCACTGCAGTCGTACTCGCTTGCGCAGGATTGGATCTCCCTCAACCGACTTTTCTGCTGCGCGCAGATAGCGCCATCCGTCATTCAGAGTGGAGAATGATAAGAAATCTGCATCGGGACGAGAGCCTAATCCCAAGTGATCATCCGTTTTTTCGACTGCATCGTGAATTAAATCGAGATACTCCAGGATGTGTCCAGCCGCGGGACCGTAAAACCCCTGTACGAATTGTTCGATCAATACTTCGGGGTCTTGATTCACATTCCACATCAACTGGCCCAGAAGCCACAGTTTCAGTTCCCCAAAGCCGGGTCGGCCGGGTTCGACCACAACCTCATTGAAGATTCCGGTAACATTGTGGTCTGCGTAGTAGCGAAGATTGGGGCCCAGTACGCGCAGGTTGGGGTGGGGCACGATGTAGGTGAAGTTGTCCACATAATCCCATATGCGTAGCCGGTTCGAGATCGCGGACCACCCCTCGAGGTCTTTGGTGAGCATCTTGTTGCGTGGGTGACTCATGGGCACACGGAAGGAGCATTTTATCGTGGATAACCGGACGGCAACGTTGTCGTGCGGGCGATGATTTTTTGGGGGGGCCTGGGTATAGTGATAGGCCAGGGTTGTGACGGCCAGGTCGGGGAACATTTCCACGAGATCCTTCGTCACCTGATTTACGAACCAGATTGTCAGATCCGAGGGGTTCCCCGCAGCTTCCACCGCGGAACAGGGCGTGCACTGGCAGCGGTTGGGATGTCCGCCATCATCCGGCTGGGATATGGAAAGCATCGTGGCATGCGGATTCCAACTCAAGGCAGTCTTGGCATTCCTTACCAGTTCATCGCGCATCTCTCCGTTGGTCAGGCATAAGTTGGACACGTGATATACGGGCGAGACATCCGTACGCTTGCCATCGATCATGGCAAACCATTCCGGATGGTCTTTAAAATATATGGGGGGTTCAATCAATGTCCACCAGCCATGGGAGCACCATTTGTCGCTCCGGATAAAGGCATACTTTCGGCCTCCTCGACGGAGGTCATTCCTTATGTTGTGAAAGGAGTTGTCGTGGAACAAACGGGCATGGTGTCCATTGTATTTGTTACGCACAGAAAAATCGGGGTCTGACACATCGATGTCATCCGTATCGCGGTAGCTGAACGAAGGGACATGCCGAATATCGAGGGGAGGTATCTCGAGAGTGGGGCGATGGGGGATCGCGCTTGCCGTAGCTGACCACCAGTGGCAGCCCACCTCCTGCTCAAGGAAAGTGTAGACAGCGTATAATGTGCCCCGGGGATCACCACCGGCCAGGATGAGGCTGTCATCCACCGTCCGGATTATGATTCCCTCGTCCCCCAGACCGTCCGTAGAAAACGAGGGATCCCCGAAAACGGCGGCCTCGGGCCCGACGAAGATGTGGGTGCCGTCTCCTTGCTTTTCATGGAGAAGGGGAAATTGTGCGCCGGTCACCTTGTTAAGGAAGAGCTGCAATTCTTCCGCCGCATGCCGCACGGGAGGGCCGGCATCTTTTGCCACCACGATGGCGGCTCCGGCACGATTTTCCTCAGCCAGGAAGAGGGCCGTCGCATGGGGGGTGCCCGCGATCCATCCCGCCAACCACATCCCGGCGTAAATCAAGACCTTTAACTCTTTGTTTTTCATCAAAACCTTTCCGACTGAGTTCCCTTTTGTGTCTTGTATCATCGTTACCTCTGGGTGATTCAAGTCCTATTAGCCCGATCTTTTCTTATTGTCTCAATTAGATAGAAAATCCAAATCGGTAATGCGCCGATCGCTACAGAGGGACTTTCTCCGGGGGATTCCATACCTCGTTCGTTATATTCTAACAACACATATCGTAATGTTTCTGGAATGCCATGGGTCAATGACGTGAGAGTGACTAACGTGAAAATTATCAATCCAGACAATAAATAAAATCTCCTCATCGGATCGGAGCTTTCTTCTTCAGTTTCTATCCATCTTCTTCCAAAGTAATGAACAAGCAGAAGAGACAAACCAATCATGCCCATGCTCAATCCGTTAATGAGATCCATCCGCATAGCAAGGTCAATCCGTTCAGGAACGGTTCGTGGTCCACCATCCAAAATTGTGGTATCCAGGAACCCTTCCTCCTCCGCATATTCTTGGTATGAATCATCAACCCCCTCCCTTTCCTCCTGTTCCCATTTCTCCTGCTGCCAGATGTTATATACATCACCATAGCTGAATTCTGGGGCGACAATTTTTCCAAATCCAACTTTCAAAAATGTGGATAACCCACCAATGGCAAATAGCCCTACGCTTATTAAAAAAACAACGTAGAAATAGACTCGCATCGCGGCCCGGAAAGAAAATTTTATTGAAGTGACACCTCCTTTTTTTAAAGTTCTTGTGGCGGTCGGGTTAAGTACGCGGCAGGCGGAACAGAACCTGGTCAGCGAACTCCAACGGGAAAACCGTGAACTGTCGGAACGAGTATCCAAGCTCGAATCCCTCGTTATACATATTACAACGGATCGGTACTAACCTGCACATGCTCTCACCAAGGAAGGAAGTGCGGAATGTCTTCGATCGGATGCATCGCGCCCTCTGCGCCTTCGCGAAACAACGTATGACTCGATTCTCTTCATGCGAAACTGTCCTCTTCGTGGTGCTGGCCCTCGTTCAATGGGCCCCCGCGGATACAACCACCAACCTGGTGACGGAGGATTCGTGGATCCACGGCCTGGCCGATACGACCCCGCGGGGAACCGGAACCGATCTGCGCATCTGCCCGCTGGCCAACTACTGGATCTACCTCAAATTCGATCTCTCCAGCATTACCGGCTTCGTAACGGACGCGGAACTGCGCATGAGTCGCTTCGGCGGCAGCCGTCCCGAGGAAATCTCCGCCTATTTGATCACCGATGATTCATGGACCGAGGCCGCACTCACCAGCGTCAACCGCCCTGCCCCGGTCTCGCCGCCCAACGGCACCGGTCTGGTGGCCGGATCGTACGACGTCTGGCAATAAGAATCAGAACCCACAACTTGAATCAAGCCACGAAACGGTACGGGTCAGCCCTGGCTCCGCAACCCATCCAGCAGTTTATCGCGGACCCGGTCGCGCAGGCTCTTCGGGGCGAGCACCTTTACGTCCGGCATCCATGAGAGTATCCAGCGGACGACCTGCTTGCGGCCGGTGGTCTCGAAGCGCATCCCGACGCAGCCGTCCCGTTGCATATGAAACTCTTGCTATGGGTGCCATTGCCGTTCCGTGATGTAGACCGCCAGGTTCGGTGAGCGTGGCGGAAACAGGACGCAGCCCACGTTGGCCTGCTCAAGGATTCCGCGGGACAACGAAAACGGTACGCAGCCTCATCAGGACTGGCTGTATGTGGGCGGATCCACCGGGATCATCTCCTGCTGGGCGCCCTCCGGGGATGTTCCCCTGGACGTGGGCGGATTGAGAATTCTCGCCGGCAGTCATAAGGCGGGCTTCCTGACACCGCGCCTGGCCACCACTACACGGGAATGACGGATGATCCTGACGACCGACTCCGTCGACACAACTCCGGCCAGGTTTCTCACACCAGTAAATTTGGCCCTTGGTCATTGACAAATGTGGCCTTCCGGACATGATGGTGACCGACATCGGTCTCGCCGTCGGTGGATGCTCCTTTTGCCTGGTGAATGGAGAACCGAAAACGCTTCATCCCGAGACCGGTTACGGCCTGCGCGCAAAGACATGACGGATTCCCGGAAAAAACTCTTTCTCCTCAATGACGAGCAAATTCGGGAATACATAGCCAACGGCTACATCAAGGTGGAAACATCGCTCCCGGGCGAGCTCCATGAGGCGATCGCGCGGAAGCTCGACCTGATGGTGGAGCGGGGACCGAACCTGGGAAATAACGTTCTCCCGCATGCGCCGGAGTTTCGGCATGTCCTCAACGCCCCCGAAGTCCAGGGAGCACTCATCAGCCTGCTTGGCGAAGACTACATCGAGTACCCGCACCGGTTCTGTCACGCCAGTTTGCCTGAGGACAAAGTGCCGGAGGATATTCCCTCGGAAGTCGGCCAAAGGTATCACCAGGATTCGTACACCCCGATGGCTAGACCTCGCCAACACTACCCACGCTTCGCGCGAATTATCTACTACCCCCGGGACACGCCAGTTGCCCTTGGACCCACCCATGTCTCTCCGGGTACTCAATTTCACCAGGCGATCGCCGGGGAAGACCGGGCCGCAGCCACACCGATGGTGGGGGCCGCGGGCTCCCTGTGGATTACTCATTTTGACATTGCACACGGGGCCGGCGTAAACCAATCCAATGTCGTGCGGCACATGATTAAGTTTATCTACATGCAACGCACGGAGTCGACGTCACCGGCGTGGAACTGCAGCGGCGAGCGGTGGCAGAATCCCGATAACCTCCAGGCGCCATGGGATCTCGAAGTCGCTTGGTCGCACATCTGGGACTGGATGTGCGGCAACCCTGATCGCTATCACAGCTTCAAGTCCAACCATGGCTCCGCCGCAGACTGCAACGTGGCAGACCTGGTCGCAGCACTGACACCTTCCGAGACGCTCGATCGGGTCCTGGTCGCGATCCGAAAGTTGGCCGCGCTCGGGCCACGGGCGGCAGAGGCCGTTCCAGCACTGGCCGCCCTGCTCAACCAGGATCACCAGGCGGCACGAACCGCAGCTACGTATGCGCTCGGCGCAATCGGCGATCCGGCGGTCGAGATCTTGGAGAAAAGACTGGAAGAGGCCGGCCAATCGGGTTGGGACAAGGATACATCGACGGGGTGGACGGAAAGCGCGGTATCGATGATGGACGAAGCGCACGCCCTGTCGGCCGTCGGCGCATCAGCAGTCGCTCCACTCGCCGCGCTGCTGGCGGCCCCCGACGAATGGAGTCGTATCAACGCCGCTTTCGCGCTGGGCGAAATGGGCTCGGCCGCCAGGGATGCCGTGCCCGCGCTCACCCGCTGCCTCGATGACGATTCGCACCGCGTCGTGCGCAGCGCCCTTGACGCTCTTGGCTTGATCGGCCGGCGCGCAGACCAGTTCGTTCCCCGCATGGGGCGATTCCTTGTCGAAAGCCGGCCTGACTGGGAAGAAGTGCTCACGGGAAGTCGGGCCTGGATGGCGCGCGACCAGGTACGCATCAATGCAGCGACCGCATTGGCCAGGCTCGGGCCGAACGCCGCGGCAACTGAACAAGAACTGATCAAGTCCCTCGACGATCCCTGTGGCTATGTCGGAATGATCGCAACAGACGCGCTGAAGCACGTGGGATCGGCCACCGCAGCCAAAGCCGTCATGGACCTGGTACTGGCCCAACGATGGGACTCGTCCTTGACCAAATCCCGCCTCTGGTAAGGGCTGTGTGGATCAGTGGAATCAATCCAATAGTCTACCCTGACACGTCGAATTGATATAGGTTCGGCAGCCTCACCCTTTGCGGCGTAGACGCAGCTTCTTCGCCAGTTCCCTGGCGTCGACCGCAACCGGCTTTCCATTCCGGCCCACAATCAGGGAACGCCCGT
>CAUZEO010000133.1:0-12998 GCA_963578625.1 Kiritimatiellia bacterium
TTTTCCACTTCAGTGACCTGCCCGAAGTGTGGTCACGTCATCACCTGCGAGAACTGCAGCATACCCATGACGTACCACCGCAACCGCGAAATTCTGTGCTGCCACCTTTGCGGCGCACGCGGCATGGTCCCCTCGGCGTGTCCGGCTCCGGATTGCCGGGATCCCGAATTCAAGTACTCGGGAATAGGAACCCAGCGGGTTGAGTTGGTGGTGCAGAAGCTGTTTCCGCGTGCCGTTGTCCGGCGCATGGATGCGGATGCCACCACGAAAAAAGGCTCGCATGGCCGAATTTTGAACGCTTTTCGCAAGGGCGAAATCGATGTGCTGGTGGGGACCCAGATGATCGCCAAGGGACTACACTTTCCCAATGTGACCCTGGTTGGAGTGGTGTTTGCGGATACTGCGCTGCATATGCCGGACTTTCGGGCCTCGGAGCGGACGTTTCAACTTCTGACCCAGGTTGCGGGCCGGGCCGGCCGCGGGGACGTAATGGGCGAAGTATTTGTGCAGACGTTCACGCCTCACCACTCGGCGGTGCAGGCAGCTCGCCAGTTGAATTACGACATGATGTTTGACCAGGAGGTGGAATTTCGGAGGGAACTGTCCTATCCGCCTTTTACGCACCTGGTTTGCATCACGCTGAGTGGCCCGTCTGAGCAGCTTGTGGAGTTGACTTGCCGGGAACTGATGCGCCAACTCCGGCCGCTGCTGTCGGAGGCGGTGATCAGTTCCGACCCCGCGCCGGCGCCAATCGAGCGGGTGAAGAGGATGTATCGGTTTCAGCTGATGCTCCGTGCCCCCAGAACCAAGGAGATCACGACTCCCTTGCGGCGGGTGCTGGACGGATTCGCCTGGCCGAAAGATGTGAAGCACATCGTGGATGTGGATGCACTGTCGTTGATGTGACGTCGGCCCGTCGGCCCGTCGGATCCGGCTGATCGCCTTCTTTCTTTCCAAGCCCGCCCGGATCCCTATAATGGCGGGGCTTAATCAAGGACTGAACCGAATGTCTTCCTATTACATCACGACGCCGATTTACTACGTAAACGACAAACCGCATCTTGGCCATGCCTACACCACGATCCTGGCGGATGTGTTGACCCGGTATCATCGGATGTTCGGGGACTCGACCTATTTCCTGACCGGCACCGACGAGCATGGCCAAAAGGTCCAGGAGGCGGCGGAAAAACGGGGCATTTCTCCCCAGGCGCACGCGGACGAAACCGTCGTCCCGTTCCAGGATCTCTGGAAGAAGCTGGAAATCACGCACGATGATTTTATCCGTACCACGGAAGATCGTCATAAAATCATCGTTCAGGAAATTCTGCAGGATCTCTATGACCGGGGAGAAATATACCGGGGCGAGTATGACGGATGGTATTGCGTTCCGGATGAGCGCTTTTTCACTGATAAAGAGATCGAAGACGAGAAGTGCCCGGACTGCGGCCGACCGTTGCAGCGCCTGACCGAAACCAACTACTTCTTCAAGATGAGCGCGTACCAGGAGTGGCTCATCGAATACATCAATGAAAATCCGGATTTCCTTCAGCCGTCGTTCCGGCGCAATGAGACGCTCGGGTTCTTGCGGAAGCCTTTGCAGGATCTCTGCATTTCCCGGCCCAAGCAACGATTGAGCTGGGGCATCGAACTCCCGTTCGACAGCGACTACGTGACCTACGTCTGGTTTGACGCGCTGGTCAATTACATCAGCGCCGTCGGGTATCGCCGTGACGAAACCGCGTTCGAGCGCTGGCCCGCAAGCTGCCATCTGATTGGAAAGGACATTCTGACCACCCACACTGTGTACTGGCCTACCATGCTCAAGGCAATGGGCCTTCCCATGCCGAAGTCGATTTTTTCCCACGGCTGGTGGCTGATCGGCGGGGAGAAAATGGCCAAGAGCGTCGGCAACGTTGTGAATCCGATGGACATGGTCGATGCAACCGGTGTCGACGCGTTTCGTTACTTTCTGATCGCGAGCATGGTGCTGGGGCAGGATGCAGGGTTTACAGAAGAACTGTATGTTACGCGGTACAATACGGATCTGGCCAACGACCTCGGCAACCTGCAGAGCCGGTTGCTGAACATGATTACCAAGTATTGTGACAAGGCGATTCCCGCACCCGAGGAGGGCGCGCTGGAAGGCGAGTTGGAGAGTGCCCTGTGGCGGACCGCGACGGAAGCGGTGGAAGGGTTGGAAGCGTCGGTGCAATCGATGACGCTGGACAAGGGGATCGAAGGTATTCTCGGGCTGGTGCGCGCGACCAACCGGTACCTGGAGCAGCGGGCGCCGTGGACCCAGGCGAAGCGGGAAGACCTCGGACCGTTGCGCACGACGTTGTATTCGGCGGCGGAAGCACTGCGGGTTGCGTCGATCCTGTTGACGCCCGTCATGCCCGAAAAAATGTCTGTGATACGGAAGGCGCTTGGGCTGCCGGAAGGCGACCCGGATTTTCAGTCGTTGAAAACGTGGGGCGGTACCGTATCCGGAACGCCAGTGACCAAGACGCCGCCGTTGTTTCCCCGTCTTGATGTCGTGAGTTCAGAAACATCGAAATCCGTAGATCCGTCGGATCCTTCCGCCGGGGACGGTGCGGGACTCATTACCTTCGACGAATTCATGAATACGAAGTTGCGAACTGCAATCATCATGGCGGCGGAGAAAGTCGAAGGCACAGCAAAGTTAATGCGGCTTGATGTCATGATGGGTGAGGAACGCCGGCAGCTTGTAGCGGGAATTGCACTTCACTATGAACCGGAAGTGTTGATCGGGAAAACCGTCATCGTCGTTGCCAATCTAAAGCCCGCAAAAATTCGCGGAATGGAATCGCGGGGCATGCTGCTCGCGGCGCACAAGGGGGAAAGCCTTCGTCTCCTTACCGTGGACGGCGAACTTTCGAGCGGCGCAGACGTGAAGTAGTCCAAGTTTTCCGGTGGGCCCGGGTGGGCGAGCGAAAACCGGCCCCCGGGCGGTGTTTCCGGCGCGAACCGGCTGGAAACCGACTAAAAAAAACTTTTTTAAAAAAAAATGTAGAAACCCTATTGACGGGCGGTGGGGCAATATGGTTTAAGGTGGGGCGTGAGGTATATGAAGTGCAGCGAGGTACATCGGAGCATGAAGACGTGGATGGCGGATTATTCGTCAATACGTACGTGCACAACCTCGATGCGAAGAAACGATTAACGATTCCATCAGATTGGCGCGAGGTGGTGGGTGTTCCGCAAAGGTTGTTTGTGTTGCCCGGAGTCAACGAAAAGTGCCTGTGCGTTTACCCCGCTCGTGAAATGACCAGGCGGTTGGAAAGTCTTCGTAAGCTTTCGATCGCCGACAAGAAGGGCCGGCGGCTCGCGCGGACACTCGCCTCTCGCTCTGATCTGGTGCCTTGGGATTCCCAGGGAAGGATTCGCATCAAGGATTCACTATTGGATCACGCGGAGCTGCGGGAGCAAGTGACCTTGGTGGGGACATTTGATGGCTTTGAGCTTTGGAGCCCGGATCTATGGAAAGAGCAGGACAGTCTTGTCGATCAGGAGAATATCGGAGACGCGGCTCGTTACGTCGGCTTCTGACGCATGTTCAGGATATTTTTGTTTTTGTGGATCGATCGGCAGTTCGCCGGCCGTCGTGGTGGGGCGAGGATTTTACTCGTCCGCGCGGGCGATTTGGAACTGCACCCCGGAGAAACCGGGTGTTGACGGTTGAGCAGATCGAATTCTGGTCGCCCGACCAGTTGGATCCGGATGCGGTCGCCGCGGTATCGGTCCAGGACGTCGAGGAGATCGGGAAACACACGTTGGTGGCTGAGGATCCGCCCCTCGAATTCCGGCTGGAAAACGCCGTTGTAGAGGCTGGAGGCGAGAAGGCGGAGTACGCTGTAGATGTTCCGGTCCACCCGGAGGCCGTTTCGGCGGTGGGCAAATCGGAAGGTCGGGATGTCGCCGTTGCGGTGTGCGAAGAGGCCGTTGTTGTCGAGACGGCGGCGCGCCGCCGGGAAGAACCGCCTCCGCCGGAGCCGTCCCTCGAAGGCCGGGGGGAGGTTGTCCGGCCCGTGCCTGACCCGACTCGGCCTGCGAAACTTCAATTTAACATGGCGCGATTTCTCCGGCTCACCGGTTCACTCGACAAGCTGGAAGACCAGGGCCGGTGGTACCAGCTGCCAAGGCGGCTGTTTCGCGCGCGTATTGCTTTGGATGCGAAGCACCGCATAACTCGGGATTTTCTTAAGGACCTGCGAAAACCCCCGCAAAGCTTGCCGGGCAGCCGATCCGACCAGATGGGTGGCATGTAACGATTCGGGGATCTCGAGCCGGCGGCGCAGGGGTGGGGAAAAGCGGGATGCACGTCCCGGTGTTGCTTGAAGAGGTGTTGCGCGGCCTGTCGGCCCGGCCCGGGAGCATGATCATTGATGCGACCGCCGGTGGCGGCGGCCACGCGGAGGCTCTGTTGAGGCAGATATTGCCCGACGGAACCCTGCTTTGCCTGGACCGGGATCCGGATGCCGTGGACCGGGTTCGAAAGAGGCTGTCCGGGGCGGGTGGCCGGGTCGTGGTGGAACACGCAAGTTTTGAACGTATTGCAGAAGTGGCGCATACGGCGGGAATGGATGGCGTGGACGGAATTATCATGGATCTAGGAATGTCATCGAACCAGCTCGGCGATGCCGCGCGCGGGTTCAGTTTCATGCACGACGGTCCTCTTGACATGAGAATGGATCCCCGGGAGCCGACGACCGCCGCGGAGTTGGTCAATGAACTGGAAGAGGAAGACCTTGCACGCATCCTTTTCGAGTACGGCGAGGAGCGTAACGCAAGAAAAATTGCGCGGGTCATTGTTGAGCATCGCGCTGAGGCGCCGCTGCGGACCACGGGAGAACTTGCCGCGCTGGTGGAACGGGTCGGGCGTCCTGGCCGCGGGCGTATTCACGCGGCCACTCGAACCTTCCAGGCGCTGCGGATTGCCGTGAACCGGGAACTGGAGGTTTTGGAGCAGGGGCTGGAAGAGGCGTTGTCCCTGTTACGAGTCGGAGGACGGATCGCAGTGATTAGTTTTCACAGCCTGGAAGACCGAATCGTGAAACAGATTTTTGCCGCCCACGTTGGGCGGATGGCATCGCTGCCGCAAGGAGGACAGCGATGGGAAGGAACCGAGCCCCGGGCAAAGTACGTATTTGGCAAGAGGCCAAGATCGCCCGGAGACCAGGAACAACGGGAGAACCCCAGGGCGCGCTCCGCGAAGCTCCGGGTGGTGGAACGAGAGGGCTGACCGATGGCGAGGCGTACCCGAAAGAATAAGAGAAAACGCGGCAATGGGGTGAAATTGCATGCGCCGATGATTGCCGTGCTTGCACTCGCCGCCACTGTATTTATCAGCTATCTCTGGCTCTGTGGTCGGTGCGAGTACCTCGGTACCCGGATTCGAAAGTTGGAGGGGGAGTACAAGCGCTGTCAACGAAGGGTCCAAACGGAGGAGTCCCATTGGTCGCGTATGAAGTCCCCGGGCAATATCCACATCTACCTTTCCCGGCACAATTTAAGCATGAGCTGGCCAGACGAGGGTCATATTGTGCGGATTCCAATCGAAGAGCGGCGAGCGTTCGATATCGGCACCAGGCAACTCGACTTCGATCTCGCTCAGACCCAACCGGAACATCAGCATGACTGATCGGAGAATGCTGTGGCGAATGGCGCTGATTGTTCTCGTCGTCGTTGGCGCCTGGACGGGATTGGCGGTTCGCCTCACATTTCTGCATCTCGGTCCCAACGAGTCCTTGAAGGAGCGGGTGCGCAAGATCCGGCACTTCGAGCGCGAACTCGTGGCGGGTCGCGGCCGGATTCACGATGCAAGTGGGGCTACCCTCGCGCTCGACCTCGATACGAAGGACGTCATCGTTGATCCCCAAAGGGTTTTGGAAAACGGGCAGGCCCAGGCCGTGGCGCGACAGTTGTCCGTCGCCCTCGGGATTCCTCTGGACAAGGTCGAATCAAGGGTTAACCGTCCCGGGCGGCGGTACGAGTACATCAAGAAGTATGTCCGGCACGACCAGTTCGAACAGATCGAGCGCATGAAGCTGGCGGGCGTATTTATGGAGGACAGTTCAGCCCGGTATTATCCGCACGACGCCATGCTGTGCCACGTCATCGGATTTGCGAATCTTGCCAGTGATGGGTGCGCCGGGATCGAATTGAAACTCGACAAGGAGCTCAAGGGTACGTCGGGAATTCTGGTCAGCAAAAGAGACGGCCGTCGCCACGAGGTTTACCGCTTGCGAACCGTGGAGATTGCGGCCGAATCCGGGTGTGACGTACACCTTACCGTCGATGTCCACGTGCAGTACGTGGTGGAGCAGGCGCTGCAGAATGTGGTGCACGAACACAATGCGAAAAGCGCGTGGGCGGTGGTGCAGGAAGTAAAAACCGGGCGGATCCTCGCCATGGCAAGTCTGCCTTCTTTCAGCCTGAACGAATATCGAAGTATGCATGAGGACCAGCTTCTCAATCGCGTTATCGGCTATACGTACGAGCCGGGCTCGACGATGAAAGCCGCGGTGATCGCTGCCGCCTTCAACGAGGGAGTCGTAACAGAGAGTATGATGGTCGATTGCGAACGCGGCACGTGGTTCTACCGGAGACGTCCGCTTCGTGATTTTCATCCGTATGGACTGCTCAGTGTTCCCGATGTATTGAAAAAATCAAGCAACATCGGCACCGCGAAGCTTGCGCTCCTGTTGGGTGAGGAGCGGCTCGATACGTATCTCCGCGCATTCGGTCTTGGCCGTCGTACCGGAATTGAGTTGCCGGGTGAGGAGAGTGGGATCCTCCATGCCAGGAAAAACTGGGATTCTTTGACCATCACCCGCCTGCCGATGGGACACGCTTTATCGGTCACCGCCCTGCAGATGGTTGCCATGTACAGTGCGATCGCAAACGATGGTAAACTCCTGCGGCCGAGGATAGTCGACCTGGTCACCAATGCCGGCGGGGAAGCGATCTATCGATCGGAGGTCGAAATTGTTGGAACCCCCATTCGACCCGAAACGTCCCGTATCATGCGGCGACTGCTAAAACGCGTAGCTGACCAGGGAGGCACTGCACGACGCGCCCGCATTGAGGGATATGACGTTGCGGGAAAGACGGGCACAGCGGAAAAAGTTATTAACGGCCAATACACCAAGCACGCAAACATTGCATCTTTTGCCGGGTTCCTTCCCGCAAACAACCCTGAGTTGTGTATACTGATCGTCGTGGATGAGCCGCACAAGTTTCATACCGGAGGGCGGGTTGCGGCGCCGGTTTTTAAAGAGATTGCAGAGCAAATTGTTCGTTATCTGGGAATTCCGCCCGGCGGTTGGGAGTACCCTATGTACGCGGAAAAGTGAGGGAAGCGGTTAATTGATCACCGGAAACTTTCAGCGTGGTGGTTTAAAGCTTGAGGCCGTGCCGGACCTGATCGGGCGGTGCCGGGTTTATGGGACGCTGACCGGTGAGTGCGTCGGGATTACCCACGATTCGCGGCAGGTCCAGCCCGGCATGATCTTTGCGGCATTGCGTGGCATCCGCACCGATGGTGCGGTATTTACCGATCAGGCTATCGACAAGGGCGCGGTGGCCATCGTCGGATGTGGGCTCGATCTCTTGAGCCGGCGCGTTCCGTATGTTGAAGTGGACGCGCCGCGAATCGCGATGGCGGACATCGCATGCGCACTCTACGGATTTCCAACCCAACGGATGAAAACAGTCGGGGTCACCGGAACCAACGGAAAGACCACGGTGACTTTTCTGATTCGAGACATACTCCGCGCGGCGAATCTACGGCCGGGGCTTGTGGGCACCCTCCGGTACGAAATTGGCGAGCGATTGATTCCCTCGTCACGAACTACGCCCGAATCTCCGGTTCTACAGCAGATGTTCGACGAGATGATTCGCTGTGGTTGTGACAGTGTCGTCATGGAAGTCTCCTCCCATGCGCTCGCCCAGGAACGCGTGCGTGGAATCGATTACGATGTAACCGTTTTTACGAATCTGACCCAGGATCACCTCGACTACCACCGTACCATCGACGAATACTTTCACGCGAAGGCGCGGCTCTTTGCCCGCGGAAAACTTGCGGGGAAGGATACGCGAATGGTCGTGAATATCGACGATGCGTGGGGGCGTAAGCTCGCGCTGCGGGGCGGATCCGGCGACCTCCTTTTCACCTACGGGATGCAACCGGAGGCGAGAGTCCAGGCGCAGGAGATTTCCGTTTCAGTGGAAGGGATCCGGTTTCGAGCCATCACGCCGTGGGGCGATTCGGAAATGAAGATTCCGATGTTGGGCCGGTTCAGTTTGAGCAACGCGCTTGCGGCGATGGCAACCGGAGGCGCGCTCGGCATTGATTTCGAAACGATGACGCATGCTCTGCAGCAGGTGGAGCCGGTACCCGGGCGGCTGGAACGGATTCCCAATGGGCACGGAGTCAATGTATTTGTGGACTACGCGCACACGCCCGACGCCCTCGAGAACGTTTTGAAGAGTCTCGGAGAGGTCACGGGGGGGCGCCTGATCTCCGTGTTCGGCTGCGGCGGGGATCGTGACCGCATGAAGCGCCCCACCATGGGCGGGGTCTCGACACGGCACGCCGACGTCACGATTCTAACGTCGGATAATCCGCGCTCGGAGGATCCCTGCATGATCATCGCCGAAATTGCGGAAGGTTGTGAGAGCCAGGGCGCTGTGCGACAGATTCCCGATCGCCGTGAGGCGATTTCAGAAGCTATTGCATTGGCCGATCCGGGAGACTGTGTCCTGATTGCGGGAAAGGGGCATGAGTCCGTACAAGTGATCGGGGAGGAGTCAATCCGATTCGACGACCGGGATGTCGCAAGAGAGGTGTTGGACGAAATGGATCGCGATCAGCGAGGATTCTGACATCCTCATACGTAGTAATCAAGGAAACCTATGGGGCCGGTTTCCGAAGTTTGGAGGCCTGGGCGAAGAGGTGTCGGGTCGGGAGCGGATCCTCTGATGATAGGCAGGGAAAATCTGGGAGCTTGGAGCAAAGGCGTGTGGCGCGGGCTTGCGCCATCGCGGATTCAAGGTGTATCCATTGATTCGCGGACCATCCGACCGGGTGAACTTTTTGTAGCGCTTCCCGGGGAGCACGCAGATGGCCATGAATTCGTAAAATCGGCGGCGGAAGCCGGCGCCGCGGCCGCCCTCGTTGCGGAACTACGCGCGGAGAGTCTCGGTGAAGAACTTCCCCTGCTGGTAGTGCCTGATCCCTGCGACGCTCTTTGGCGACTCGCGCAGGGCCATCGTAACCACTCCGACCTGCGAATCATCGGCGTCACCGGCAGCGCCGGAAAAACTACTGTCAAAGAGCTCATTGCCGATATGCTCGCGACACAATTTCAAGTCACGCGCACACCGGGAAACTGGAATAACGAGTTGGGCCTTCCGCTGAGCCTGTTGCGAATTTCATCTCCCGATACGCACGGTGTGTTCGAGCTTGGGATGAATCAACCGGGTGAGATCAAGCGACTTTCCGGACTGCTGTCGCCGGATATTGGTGTGATCACGTCGGTCGGTGTCGCCCACCTGGAGCGGTTCCGGGACGAGGCCGGGATTGCCGAGGAAAAAGCCGCCCTCTTCGAGGCCCTTCCGGAGGACGGGCTCGCGGTAACCGATGCGGACGGTGCCTGGTTCGACCCACTCCGCCGCGCCGCATCCTGCCGGGTGGTTTCCGTGTCGACGTCCGGCGAGGCGGACTATGTGAGCAGTTTCGCGGGTGTTGCGCAGGAGTCAAAAATGGAGATTCGTGAAGCGTGCACCGACGACGCCTGGGTGCTGGAACTTCCGATTCCTGGCGACTTCTTCAAGACAGACGTCGCATTGGCGGCCGCGGTTGCGCGGCTGGAAGGCGTTCCCTGGTTCGGGATCGAAACCGCGGTTCGAAACTTCAAGCCTCAATCAATGCGATGGAATGTTCTGGAAGCGGGCGGCGCTTCGGTGGTGGATGACAGCTACAACGCGAACCCTCTGAGCATGCGAGCTGCTCTCCAGGCGTTCGGAAATACAAATGTGGAAGGAAGCCGTTGGCTGGTGCTGGGCGGAATGCTGGAGCTTGGAGTAGCGGCAGAGCAGCATCACCGGGACCTGGGTGGAGTTGTGGGAGAGGGGCCTTGGGCGGGACTTGTCGCTTACGGCGAGCTTGGAGGGTTGATTGCAGAAGGCGCGCATGCCGCCGGCATGCCGAAAGCAAACATCTCGCCGGTCATGGAGCAGAACCAGGCAGTGGATCAGTTGCTGGATTGGGTACAGCCGGGCGATTCGGTTTTATTCAAAGGATCGCGGGCCGAGCGCCTTGATCTGGTTGTAGAGGCGTTCGTGAATCGGCGGTCAACAAAGGAGTAGCAGGCCGTTGCTTTCATATCTTAGCGAATTAGAAGAACTGTATTCCCCATTACGGGTCTTTAAATATGTCACGGTTCGTTCGTTTGGCGCAGCAGGGACGGCGTTCATTATCAGCCTCATCCTGGGCCCGGGAATGATCCGATTGCTTCGGCGCCTCAAATTTGGCCAGCAGGTGCGCAAGGAGCATGTTGAATCTCTTCACGAGACTTTTCACGGGAGAAAACAGGGCACCCCGACGATGGGCGGACTTCTCATTCTCCTCTCGGTGATCCTGTCCACCGTACTCTGGGCGATTCCCACCAATGCCTATGTGATTCTGGCGATGGCAACCATGGCCTACATGGGGCTGGTTGGATTTCTGGATGATTTTCTGAAAATCAAGCGCAAGAATTCCGAGGGACTGAACAAACGCGGCAAACTCGCGCTTCAGACCTTGTGGGTGGTGCTGATGCTCTTCTATCTGATGACTCTTGATCATGCGGCTGAACATGTTCACAAGCTGATGGTTCCGTTCCTGAAACACGCCCTGATCGAGAACATGGGCGTCACGTTTACTTTCGTGTTCCTGTTTTTGGTGGTAGTGGGTTCGACCAATGCGGTGAACCTTACGGACGGTCTTGACGGCCTTGCGGTGGGATGTTCCGGTTCGGTGGCGCTGGCTTACCTGGTGATGGCGTACGCCGCCGGCCATTTCGGGTTTGCGGAATATTTGCAAGTGCCGTTTATTCCCGAAAGTAGCGAACTGGCCGTGTTTTGCGGCGCCCTTCTGGGGGGATGCCTTGGCTTCCTCTGGTTCAACTGTCATCCGGCGCGAGTATTTATGGGGGACACCGGGAGCCTGGCGCTCGGGGGAGCTATTGCCGCGGTTGCGGTGGCCATTAAGCAGGAACTGGTGCTCATCATCGTCGGAGGTGTGTTTGTAATTGAGGCCATCAGCGTTCTGATACAAGTCGCGTCGTTTCGTCTGACCGGACGCCGCGTTTTCAGGATCGCGCCCATTCATCATCATTTTGAGCTTCTTGAAAAGGAGAGGGCAAAGCAGGAAGGCCGGGATGTAGAGGTCATCGAAACGATGATCACGACGCGATTCTGGATCCTGTCGATCATCTGTGCATTGGTTGGCGTTGCAACCTTGAAGCTTCGATGATGAAATCGCCCCGGAAAGTCCTGGTATTGGGTGCCGGTGAAAGCGGTCAAGCCGCCGCAATCTGTCTGCGGAAAGAGGGGCGCCTGGTCACGATTCTGGATGAAGGGGTCGTTCCACCCGACCGGCTCTCCGAACTGCGGGATTCAGGAATCAACGTGGTAACCGGGGCGGAGAGTATTCCGTCCGGCCCCTGGCACTTGGGCATTGTCAGTCCGGGTTTTCCGCCTGGTCATCCATGGTTATTGCGGCTTGATGCCGAGGGGGTGCCGGTTTGGTCGGAACTGGAGTTGGGGTGGAGCCGTAGCGCATCGCGAATGATTTCCGTCACCGGATCCAACGGAAAGAGCACGCTTGTCCGGCTGATCAACCACATTCTGACGTTCCACGGAATCCAAGCCATCGAGGCAGGCAACTGCGGACCGCCGCTGTGCCGGGTCTCCGACGAAAGGGTCGATTGGATCGTTGTCGAGGCCAGTTCGTTTCAACTCGAGCGGGTCCGAGCATTTCGGTCGGAGGTCGGAATTCTTCTGAATTTCCAGCCCAACCACCTCGACCGTCACGGGGATATGGAGGCATATCTTGACATTAAATCGAGGATTTTCGCGGCAGCCCTCGAAACTGACCTCTGCCTGGTTCCTGCTCCGCTTCTGGAGGAATTACGGCGCCGCGTTGGACGCTCCGCCCGGTGGGAAAGTTTCGGTACGGATCGGGGTGCGAGGTGGAATTGCAGTGAATGTCACGTCTGGGACTCCGGTAAATGCGTGGCTAGAATTCCTGATTCCCGATTCGACAATCCTATCATGGGCCACACTGTCGCGGCGGCCGTTGCAGCCGTCGGCGCCGCCGGCGTCGGGGCGTCGAGTGCGGTGGATGCATTGCCCACATTTCAATTTCTGCCACACCGGATGGAAACCGTAGGTGTCTGGGAGGGTGTAACTTTCATCAATGATTCCAAATCGACATCCCTTAGCGCCACCGCGGCGGCTCTCGATCGTTGCGGGACGCCGGTGCGGCTCATTGCCGGCGGGATCTCCAAGGAATCGGAGTTGACAATTCTCTCGGACCGGCTTGCTGAAAAGGCCGAATTCGCGTTCGTGATCGGGCGCGACGGCCGTCGTCTTGCGGATGCCTGGCGGGGATCCGTGCCCGTTACCGTACACGATTCACTGGAGGAGGCGTTTGCTGCTGCTGTCCAGGACGCTTGTCCGGGAGATATCGTGCTGCTCTCTCCGGGGTGCACCAGCTTTGACCAGTTCGAAAGTTATTCGGCGCGCGGACGGCACTTTCGAAAACTTATTGACACATGGAGACGGGGAAATGCTTTGGCAGGCAAAGAGTGAACGAAACCGATAGACATCCGATCAAGGTTCTGTAGTATATTCTTTGAACCAATGGAGCAAAAGGAGAAGGAAAAGATGAGGGCACCTGCGCTAGTAGGTATTGTTGTGGCACTTCACGT
>CAUZEO010000134.1:0-12972 GCA_963578625.1 Kiritimatiellia bacterium
GTAGTTTACGAAGGCGTTTGCGGCCGTCCGCTTGCCGATCTTGACGATCGCACACCGCTGGAGGCGGCGCGATGTCATCATGCAGCCCGGATCGCGGCGCGGGGCCGGTGCGGGGTCATCGAGCCGATGTCGGAACAGCGCGCGTGGCCTCAGGCTGCGCTTCTCGGGGCGCTCTCGGGCATCGCGTTGGACGTTTCCCTGGGGCTACGAAGAGGACCAGTGGAGGCTGTAACGGTGGAGGACGCCCTTCCTTCGGCGGTCAGTGTTTTTCGCGGTGATTTCGTCACCCTCGACGAGGGGGTCATCGAATCGAGCCGGGTCGCCGGTCTTGGGTGGGAGGAAACCCAGGAGTTGGCCTCCGCCCTGAACCAGGGAGTTGACGCCGAGTCGGTTCGCGTTGCCGCGACCGGTCCGGGAACGGTAGCGGTGGGATTTCCGGTGGCGCATCTCCATGATCTCGATCCGGAACCTCCTTATGACGTCCGGGGACGGGTCGCGCGCGAGCGCTGGCCGTCCGGAAAATCGGGACAACATGTTCGTTCTCTTCTGGAGCGGGCGGGCGATGTACTGGGACAACATCCGGTCAATGAAGTTCGCCTCGACCTGCATGAAAATCCGGCGAATGGGTTGTGGCTTTGGGCGGGCGGGCCGCCCGTTCGATCCGGGCCTCTGGTACCCCGGGCGACGCCATTCGGAGTCGTGACGAACTCTCAATTGGGTAGGGGCATCGCCGCACTTTGTGGAGCCACTGCGGTGGGTTTGACAATCCCATGGTCGGCGGAAGAAGAGGACCCGGTGTGGTCCCTGCCCGAGTTGGTCGAGTTGCTGCGCCGTTGCGAAACCTTGATGGTGTATCTGGAAGCTCCGAGGGAAGCCGGCCAATACGGCTCGCCAGTAGAAAAGGTTCGGGCCCTCGATGTGCTCGATCAGATGGTTCTTGGCCCCCTGGTCCAGGTGCTCGACGACGGATTCCGCCCCTATCGAATTTTGCTGATCGCGGAGGGTGGGGCGTGTGCCGAGACCGGTCGCCGCTTTGCTGCGCCGCTTCCGGCGGTCGTTGCGGGAGACGGGATTACGCCGGATGAGGCAAAGCGTTGGGAGGAACGTGCTTGCGCCAAAGGGGGCCTGGGAAGTATGACTCTGAGTTCTTTTGCAAACGACTTGTGGAGTGACTCGTGGCCTTGATCGTTAAAAAATTCGGCGGTACGTCCGTTGCTGACGCTGAGTGCATGCGTCGCGTTGCCCGGCGGATCGGGGAGGCGCAGGCTGCCGGCGACAGCGTCGTGGTCGTGGTAAGCGCCATGGGCAAAACCACGGATCAATTGATTAATCTGGCGAAGGATGTGAACCCGCAGCCCAGTGACCGCGAAATGGATATGCTGATGTCGACGGGCGAACAGATTTCGTCGGCGATTCTTACTATGGCCCTGCACGCGCTAGGTCACGAGGCGGTTTCGCTTACCGGAGGACAGGCGGGAATCCATACCGATCACGTTCACACCAAGGCGAAAATCCAGCGAATCGAGCCGGAAAATATACATGCGCATGTAAAGGAAGGCCGGATCGTCATCGTGGCCGGATTCCAGGGGCTGACACCGGAGATGGATGTTGCAACCCTGGGCCGGGGCGGTTCGGATACGACAGCCGTCGCTCTTGCGGCAGCGTTGCAGGCAGATCGGTGTCAGATCTATACCGATGTCGATGGGGTTTTCACTGCCGACCCCCGGGTCGTCAAAAAGGCGGTCAAACTGGATGAGATTTCGTATGATGAAATGCTGGAGTTGGCAAGTCTTGGCGCCAGGGTTCTCCAGTCGAGAGCAGTGGAATTCGCGAAGAAATATGACGTGGAGTTGGAAGTCTTGTCCAGCTTCACCGGCGCGCCGGGAACGGTGCTGCGAAGCGAGGTGGCAAACATGGAAGATATCGTAGTCCGGGGAGTGGCAGCAGATAAGAATCAGGCGAAATTAACGATTCGGGCGGTGTCGGACCGGCCCGGCGCGGCCGCGGCCATTTTCCGCGAACTTTCGGCCGCCAATATCAATGTAGATATGATTGTTCAAAACGTGAGCGCCGAAGGACATACGGACGTTTCCTTTACGGTCCCTGCCGATGATCTTCCCAAATCGAAGAGGGTCGTTGAAGGAATTATGGAGGAAGTGGGCGCTACCACCGTCGCGGTTGACGACAATATTGCCAAGGTCAGCATCGTGGGTGTCGGAATGCGCGGTCATACGGGCGTTGCCGCGCGAATGTTTGAAGCACTGGCTGCCGAAGACATCAATATTGACATGATTGCGACTTCCGAGATCAAGATTTCCGTATCGATTCGAAGGGACCAGGCGGATCGGGCGATGGATGTACTTCACGGTGCCTTCGAGCTCGAACTCTCGGCTTCCTAGCCAACCGCGGAAGGGCGATACATCTTGCGCGCTCGGCCCGCCGTACGTTGGAAACACAATAGAACCATGCGACGAATTGCAATATATGACACAACGCTCCGTGACGGCGCCCAGGGCGAAGGGATATCCTTCTCGCCTGCCGGTAAGATCAAGGTAGCGAAATGCTTGGACCGGTTCGGGGTGGATTACATCGAAGGCGGGTACGCAGCGTCCAATCCCAAGGATATGGCTTTCTTCAAGGATATCCGGAACGTTGCATTGGATCACGCTCGAATTTGCGCGTTCGGGAGCACCCGGCGCGCAAATGCGTCGGCTGCTGAGGACGCCGGAACTACCGCGCTTTTGGATGCGGACACCGAGGTCTGTACCATCTTTGGGAAAAGCTGGCGGCTGCACGTCCGCGATGTCCTCCGCTGCACCGAGGAAGAAAACCAGGCCATGATCAGGGATACGGTCCGGCATCTCAGGGAGCATGGCCGGGAAGTCATCTATGATGCCGAGCACTTTTTCGATGGATACAAAGACTGCGCGGAACACGCGCTGGCAACGCTTCGTGCCGCGTTGGAAGGCGGCGCCAGTATCCTTGTTCTCTGCGATACCAACGGAGGCGCCATGCCGCACGAAGTCCACGAAATTTGTGAGGCGGTGAAGAAGTCGACGGGCGCACCGATCGGCATTCATGCGCACAATGATGCGGAGTGCGGCGTTGCGAATTCCCTGGAGGCGATTCGCGCCGGAGCCGAGCACGTTCAGGGTACCATGAACGGATTCGGCGAGCGCTGCGGAAACGCCAACCTCTGCTCCGTTGTTCCCAATCTGGCGCTTAAGTTGGGCTACGATGTGCTCAAGGAAAGGCGCGTCTCCGAGCTGAGAGTAGTTTCCGATCTAATCTATGAACTTGCAAATGCCAGACCCAATTTAAAGGCCCCGTATACCGGGGCCAGTGCATTTGCCCATAAGGCCGGTATGCACGTGGACGCGGTTCGGAAGAACCCGGAAAGCTTTGAGCACGTCGACCCCGTGGAGGTCGGAAACCAGCGGCGGATTCTCATCTCGGAGTTGTCCGGCGGCAGTAATGTGTTTTTAAAAGCGGTGGAAATGGGCCTTGATCTCCGGAAAGATTCACCCGAGATCAGGGACATTCGCGCCGCGCTCGAATCGCAGGAAAAGAACGGGTACGCGTTTGAGGCCGCAGAGGCCTCTTTCAAATTGCTCATCCAGAAAGTACTGAAAGAGCACAAACCGTTCTTCTCGCTGGAGGGATTTCGGGTGATCGTGGAAAAGCGGAAACACGATGAACCGTGCCTTTCCGAGGCGACGATCAAACTCAACGTGGATGGCGAAATCGGGCACACGGCGGGGGAGGGCGACGGACCGGTTGACGCTCTAAACGATGCGTTGCGCAAGGCGCTGACTCCGTTTTTCCCCGTGATAGAGGATGTGGTGCTGACCGACTATCGAGTCCGCATTCTCGACCCGGAAGAGCACACCGCCGCCAGAACGCGCGTACTGATTGAATCAACCGACGGCAAGAGCACGTGGGGCACGGTCGGTGTGTCTGAAAATATTATCGAGGCCTCCTGGGAGGCGCTGGTGGATAGCGTCGAGTATAAAATGCTTCTCCAGGAAGCGAAAAGTGAGGACCCGTCATGAACCGGGAACTGGAAAAACACCCCGATCCTGCTGAATTGGAACGACGCTGGTACAGCTGGTGGATGGAAAAAGGCCTGTTCGAGGGGGATGAGACTGCCGGCGGAGATCCCTATACCATCGTGATCCCTCCCCCGAATGTCACCGGCATCCTTCACATGGGGCACGCCCTGAACAGCACGATCCAGGATGTTCTCATTCGGTGGCAGCGAATGAAGGGCCGAAACGCACTCTGGGTTCCCGGTACGGACCATGCGGGAATTGCGACCCAGAACGTGGTTGAGAAGGCTCTGGCGAAAGAGGGGATTACGCGAGACGACCTGGGACGAGAGGCCTTTGTGGAGAGGGTTTGGGCGTGGCGGGAGCAATATGGTTCCACCATCGTCAACCAACTGAAAATGCTGGGTGCTTCCTGTGACTGGGGGCGGACCCGGTTTACGATGGACGAGGGGCTCAGCGACGCCGTGCTGGAAGTCTTCGTTAGGCTGTACGACAAGGGGCTCATTTATAAAGGCAATTACATCATCAACTGGTGTCCCCGATGCCGCACCGCGTTATCTGACGAAGAGAGCGAGCACCAGGATACGAATGGTCATTTGTGGTACATCCGGTACCCCATTCAGGGAGGGACTTCGAAGGATTACGTGACGGTGGCCACCACCCGGCCGGAAACCATGCTCGGCGACGTTGCCGTCGCGGTGAATCCGCGCGACGAGCGATACCGAGGATTGATCGGAAAGACCGTGATCCTGCCGGTCATAGAACGGGAACTGGCGGTGATTGAAGATGATTTCGTGGACCCGGAATTCGGGACCGGCGTGGTCAAGGTTACCCCTGCGCATGATCCCAACGACTTTGAACTGGGGCAACGGCACGACTTGTCTCCGCTCAATGTCATGAACGAAGACGCCACGATGAATAGTGCGGCCGGGCAGTACGAGGGACAGAGTCGCGAAACCTGCCGTGAGAACCTGGTGGCCGACCTCGAGCGGCTTGGACTGCTCGACAGGACCGAGGATCACCGGCACGCGGTCGGGCATTGCTATCGGTGCGACACCGTTGTTGAGCCGAGGCTTTCGCCGCAATGGTTCGTCAAGATGAAGCCTCTGGCACGGCCGGCCATTGATGCGGTGAAGGACGGTCGAATTAAGTTTGTCCCGGAACGCTGGACCAAGGTGTACCTGGACTGGTTGGAGAACATCAGGGACTGGTGCATCTCAAGACAGATTTGGTGGGGACATCGGATTCCGGTTTTCAGCTGTCAGGACTGCAACCATTCGTGGGCCGCCAAGGGTTCGCCGACGACGTGTCCCTCGTGTGGAGGATCGAAAATTCAGCAGGATCCGGACGTTCTCGACACCTGGTTCTCGTCCTGGCTTTGGCCTTTCAGCGTTTTCGACTGGCCCAGAGACAACGAGTCGCTGAAATTATATTATCCAACCCAGACCTTGACCACTGCATCGGAAATCATCTTTTTCTGGGTTGCGCGGATGATTATGTCCGGCCTTGAATTCATGGGGGACATCCCGTTTTCAGAAGTCTATATCCACGGAACAGTCCGGGATGACGACGGGCTGAAGATGAGTAAGAGTCTGGGCAATTCGATTGATCCGCTGGAAATCATCGAGAAGTACAGCGCGGATTCGCTTCGGTTCAGCTTGATGATGCTCACGGCGACGGGGCAGGACGTCTACGTTTCGGATGAAAAATTCAAGACCGGACGAAATTTCGGAACCAAGATCTGGAACGCGGCCCGTTTCATGAACATGCACACGAACGAATTTTCCGGCAGCGTACACGAGCCGAAATTCGACATTGAATTGCTGAGCCCGGACGACCAGCACATTCTCATCAAGTTGCACAAGACTGCCGAAGAATGTGAAGAGAACCTGGTGAAGTTCCGGCTGAATGACGCAGCGAAATCTTTGTACGAATTTTTCTGGCATCAATACTGCGACTGGTACGTCGAGTACTCGAAGGAGATTCTCTACGGCGACGACGAAGCGCGTAAGGAAAATACGCTGTTGATCATGCACCACGTATTTTCGAGCGCTCTGCGTTTGCTCCACCCGTTCATGCCGTTCCTCACTGAGGAGTTATGGCATGCGATGGGATACAACACGGTCCATGAGAGCATCATGATTGCGCCGTTTCCGGTTGCGCTGAAGGCATCGCAACTCAAGTCGGGGGGTGTCCACGCCGCGGCGGAAAGCTATGTCGACGCCAAGCACGATCTCATTCGTGAAGCCCGCATCCTGCGTGCAAACTACAACCTGACTCCCTCACAAAAGGTGAACTACATCGTAAAGCCGGCTAGCGATGAGTTGGCGCAGCGGCTGATGTCCGACCAGCACTCCGTCGCCACGCTATTGAAGGCAGAATCCATTACGGTCGACAGTGAGTATGAACCGGACAGGGCCACGCCGGGCGGCCTAAGCCGTCTGGGCCACGTTTACATGCCTCTTGAGAGTCTCATCGACATTGAAAAAGAGCTGGGTCGTCTCAATAGGCAGATCGCTAAAGTCGGTGAGCAACTGGACAAGGTGACCCGGAAACTCGACAACATGGACTTCGTGAATCGCGCTCCGGCCACCGTGGTGGAGCACGAAAAAGAGCGAAAGAAAGGCCTGCTGGAGGAGCATGAAAAGCTGCAACAGTTAATCGATATGCTTTCCGATAACTCATCCTGACTGGGGCGACGGTGCACACCGACAGGAAAAAGCGATGTGAGTGGATTGCCGACGACGACTTGATGCGGCAATACCACGACGAGGAGTGGGGTGTTCCGGTTCACGACGACCGGAAGTGGTTCGAGTTCCTTCTCCTGGACGCTTTCCAGGCCGGGTTGTCCTGGAAAACCGTTCTTCATAAACGCGAGGCTTTCCGCGAAGTATTCCATGGATTCGACCCTGAACAGGTGTCCCGGATGACGGCGCGGGATCGGGAACGGGCACGGAAGAACGCCGGCATTATCCGGAACCGCTTGAAGATCGAGGCCTCGGTGAAAAATGCCAAAGCATTCTTGGCGCTCCAGCAGGAACACGGATCGTTCGATCGCTTCATCTGGTCGTTTACCGACGGCAAAGTTATCCACAACAGGTGGAAATCTCTGAAGAAGATTCCTGCTACAACGAAGTTATCCGACGATGTCTGCAAAGCATTGAAGGCTGCCGGACTCACCTTCGTAGGGAGCACGATTTGCTACGCATTCCTTCAGGCTGCGGGCGTGGTCAATGATCACGTTACGGACTGCTTCCGGTACGCGGAGATCAAAAAGGCTTGAAATCCTCAGCAAATTCACCATAATTGCCTGGAAAGGTACTCATGGATTCCTACGACGACGAATCGCCGATTGAGATCATTGACGACCGATTCACGCTTCGCCCTGTATCCATGATCGGCCGGGGGGGGATGGGCGTCGTGTACGAAGCCGACATGCTGGGGTGTGAGGGCTTCAGCAAGCGCGTTGCTGTCAAAACACTTCGCACGAAGTGGAGCGAGAACCGCGAGTTTGTTGATCTGCTGAATGCCGAGGCGAAATTAGTCGCCGGACTGGTCCACGAGAATATTGCTCAGATGTACCTGTTGGGGGCGCTGGAGGACGGGCGCCGGTACGTGGTCATGGAGTATGTTCAGGGCATGTCGCTGATGCAGATGATGATCCGGCTTTGGCATAAAATGAAACTGCTGCCGGAACCTCTTTCCGTTCACATTGTCAGCAGAATCGCTCGCGGTCTTGGATACGCGCACAACTATTGCGACCGCACCGGAGAGCGATTGGGGATTGTGCATCGCGATGTTTGTCCAAGCAATATCCTGATCACGACTGAGGGCCTGGCGAAGTTGATCGATTTCGGCATCGCGAAAGCGGCTACGATGACGATCATTGGGGACAACTGGCAGACCGGCAAGATTGCATATATGTCGCCAGAACAAGCGAACCGGAAGCCCGTTGACTCCCGCACCGACATCTATGCGCTGGGTGTCGTCCTGTTCGAATTGCTGGCGGGACGGCCCATGCGAAATGTGGAAAAGGAAGGCAGTCCGGAGGATATTTCCAGTCAGCCCGTTCCGTGGAAATACGTGGAGGATCAGGCGGGCGAGGACCTTGTTGCCATTCTTCGGCAGATGCTGGACCCGAACCCGATTAAACGATTCGACGACGCAAATGACGCAGCCAGGGCCCTCGAGGAATATATTTACAGGGACGGGTACGGTCCTACGATCCAGACCGTGGAGGCCTACATGCGGGAAAATTTTCCGGATCTCTACGACTACGGCTCATCGCTCGATGAACTTCCCGAGCAGAAATCTCCCACGGTCACTCGTCCCGCGGACGACGACTGAGCCGGTCCATCCTTGAGCCAACCCCAGGATCACGGGATGCGTTGCAAGCAATACCGCACTCCGGTACTCTCCCTTAGCTCAAGAAACTTGCGATTCTATGTCTTCAAAAAAATCAGCCAGATACTGGGTCGGTCTGGACCTTGGCGGGACGAAAATGCTGGCCGTGGTCTTTGACGAATCCTTCGAAATTACGGCGAAAAAGAAGCGAAAATCTCGTGGTGAGAAAGGGCGATCTGCCGGACTCAAGCGGTTGGGAGACGTGATCCAGGATGCGCTGGATGATGCCGGAATTGATAGGTCACAGGTTGCGGGCGTCGGCCTGGGCGCGCCGGGTCCTCTCGATTTGAAGAAGGGTGTACTATTGAACGCCCCGAATCTGGGCTGGACCAATGCCCCGGTTCGCAAAGTTTTGGAATCGCGGTTCGGCTGTCCGGTGGCCGTGATCAACGATGTTGATGCCGGGGTATACGGGGAATACCGATTCGGCGCGGCGGCGGAAGCGCGGACCGCGGTCGGAATTTTCCCGGGGACCGGGATTGGCGGCGGCGGGGTCTTTCGGGGAGAGTTGATTCGAGGCGAACGGCAGTCCTGCATGGAGATCGGGCATCTGGCGGTACAACCCGGCGGCGTGAAGTGCGGTTGCGGTCAAATCGGATGTCTGGAAACCGTTGCAAGCCGGCTTTCAATCGCGGCGGCCGCGCTGGTTGCCGCCTATCGTGGACAGGCTCCATTCATGCTGGAACACTCCGGAGGGGAATTGTCGAACATCTGCAGCGGTTTGCTTGCCCGGTCCATCGAAGCTGGAGACAAGGCCGTCGAGAACATCGTTCGGCGCGCCGCCTCGTGGATAGGGATCGGCGTATCGACGATGGTCCAGTTACTCGTGCCCGACGTTGTTGTGCTGGGGGGCGGACTGGTGGAGGCGATGCCGGATTTATATCTTTCCGAAGTGGAAAAATCTGCGCGGAAAAATGTCATGAGCGTGTATAAAAATTCGTTTGTGTTGAAGCCCGCCGAACTCGGCGATTATGCCGCGGTGATCGGTGCCGCGGCTTGGGCCCGGGCGGTGACGGAAGGAACGGACGCGGGGGGGATGCCGGCATGACGGAATCGATCCGTATGGGCGCGGATACAACGCCCGTCGGCATCCGTACCGTGGCGGTGATCGACATCGGCAGTTCATCAATCCGCATGGCCATCGCACAGATTGACGGCGTGGGATGCGTTCATCCGCTCGAATCGCTTCAACGGGCGGTAAAACTCGGGGAAGACACGTGGACCAATGGCAGCATCGGGAAGGAAACAACGGAGGAGTGCGTGCGAGTTCTTCTTCAGTTCCGCCGCGTCTTGCTGGAATACGGAGTTACCGACGGAGATCGAGTTCGCGCTATCGCGACCAGTGCGGTTCGGGAGGCCTCCAATAAAGCCGCTTTTCTGGACCGAATCTATTCCGCCACAGGCATCGACGTCGATGCGATCGATGAAATGGAAGTGAATCGTCTTACGTACCTCGCGGTGATGCCGCTTCTTACCGAGGTTGCCGCGCTCCGGGAAAAACCTGCCCTCATCGTGGAGGTCGGCGCCGGCAGTACGGAACTGCTCCTGATTGAGGACGCGGTGATGACCTACGCGGGAACGTACCGCCTCGGCGCTTTGCGCCTCTACGAGATGCTGGAGACACATCACACTTCACCGGGCAGCGCCCTGCACGTGCTGATCTCGAGTATCCAGCGAATGTTGGACGAAATGCGCCGGACCGTGCACTCGGTCGATGATCCGCGGCTATTGGTGCTGGGAGGCGATATCAGATTCGCCCTCTCCCAAATGGACCAGGAAACAGACCGGGGCGAACCCCGTGAAGTCTCTGTGAAAGAGCTCGAAAAATTCTCAGATGAAATCCTCAATTACAGCGTGGATGAATTGCTGCAGAAATACCACCTCCCGGTTCCAGATGCGGAAACCCTGGGGCCTGCTCTTCTTTCCATCGTGATGCTCGCGAAAACGTTTGGTGCCAAGTCTCTTTATGTGGCCACCCAGACGTTGCGTGACGGGTTGTTGATCGAGATGTCGGAGGCTCGAACTTGGGAGGAGAGAATCCAGGAGCAGGTCATCAAGGGTGCGATGGATCTTGGGCGAAAATACCGATTTGACGAATCCCACGCGGTCCATGTGGCCTCGTTGTGCGCCTCGCTTTTCGATCAACTCCAGACCGTGCACGGGTTGGATCCCCGTTACCGCACCATGCTTTATGTCGCCGCCCTGTTGCACGAAGTCGGAAACGTGATAAGCACCCGTAGCCATCACAAGCACTCGATGTACCTGGTCATGAATAGCGAGCTCTTCGGTCTTAGCAGCCGTGAAATGAAAATCGTGGCGCTGATCGCCCGGTATCACCGCCGCGCGATGCCGCGCGCAACCCACGAAGTGTATGGGACCCTCACTCGCGACCACCGAATTATTGTCAACAAACTCGCTGCAATCCTACGGGTTGCAGATGCGCTGGACCGGGCACACCAACAACGCATCTCTACCGTCCAATGTGTTCTGGAGGACGAATCGGTAATTCTCACGTCCCAGGAATTAGACAACCCCACGCTTGAAAGAATGGCGTTGAAAGACAAAGATGATCTGTTTCAGCAGGTATACGGCATGCGGATAGAACTCAGATCGCATATGAAGGTGAATTTTTGAGCACCGGAGACGAACCCAGGTATTTCAACCGGGAATTAAGTTGGTTGGCGTTTAACCAGCGGGTCCTGGAGGAAGCGTTGGATCCGGATGTGCCGCTGCTTGAACGATTGAAGTTCCTTGCGATTACGAGTTCGAACCTGGATGAATTTTTCATGGTTCGTGTGGGGGGACTCTCCGCCCTGGTCGAGGCGGGCCGCAGAAAGAAAGACCCGGCCGGATTTACGCCGTCGGCGCAATTGAAAAAGATCAGCCGGCGGACGCACGAGATGGTGGCCAGGCAATACGCATGCTATCGCGATGCGCTGGAGCCCCAATGCGCAGCACACGGCATCATACGGGTCAGTCCGGAGGAATTGACAAAAGATCATTACCGGTACCTTGAACAGTTCTTCATGGAACAGATCTACCCGGTTGTTACACCGATGGGGATTCACAAAGAGCAGGGATTTCCGCTGATCAAGGACCTGTCACTCCACGTGATAGCGCGGCTCAAGCCGGAGGCGGGAAGTAGTGATCCGAGAATTGCGGTCATCCCGATTGAACTTGGACTGGACCGGGTGGTCCGGCTGCCTTTGCCCAACCAGTACGCCTATGTCCTGGTAGAGGATGTTGTTTGCCTCTTCTGTGACCGGTTTTTTGCCGGCCAGACACTCCTGGAGTGTGTGCCGTTCCGGATCACTCGAAACGCGGACCTGAGTGTTCGCGAAGATGAAGCGTCGGATCTGCTGGCCGGGATGCAGGAAGTACTCGACGCGCGAAAATCCAGCGATTGTGTACGCCTGGAGATTGCTGAAGACGTAACCCGGAAAACGCTGCAGTTGCTGACGCGGGAACTTGGAGTCGCGGACTCGGCTGTGTACGCGGTGGATGGTCCTCTCGATCTGAGTGCATGTATGGCCCTCGGCTTCCTCGAGGGTTTTGAGGAGTTGACCTACGAGCCATGGCCGCCCCAAAATGTATCCGGTATCGATCCGGTGCATTCCATCTTTGACCAGATGAAGCAGAAGCCTTTTCTTCTCCTCCATCCGTACGAGGAATTCGATCCCGTGGTGCGACTGGTCGAGGAGGCCGCGGAAGACGAGAGTGTAATCGCGATCAAGCAGATCCTGTATCGCACGAGCCGGCGAAGTCCAATCGTGGCGGCGCTCATGAAGGCAGCGCGCAACGGAAAGTACGTAACCGTGATCGTGGAATTGAAGGCACGCTTCGACGAGGCTCGGAATATCGAACAGGCGCGGGCCTTGGAGCGGGAAGGCGCCCAGGTTATTTACGGTATCAGGGGATTGAAGACGCACGCAAAGTGTTGCCTTGTGCTACGACGTGAGTCCGACGGAATTCGCCGCTATATGCACTTCGGGACTGGAAACTACAACGAATCAACGGCGCGGCTTTACAGCGATATCAGTTACCTGACCTGCGATGAAGACCTTGGAAATGAAACTGCGGTCTTTTTCAATACCATCGCCGGATTCTCCGAACCTCCACGGTTCCGGGTCATCGAGGCGGCGCCGCTCGGTCTCCGGGACCGGCTCATCGAACTCATCGACGGGGAGGCGGTGCGGAAGACGCAGGGCCAGCAGGCATCCATTATGGCGAAACTGAATTCGCTCGTGGATCCGGCGATCATTGACGCGCTTTATCGTGCATCACAAGCCGGTGTGAAAGTCCGGATGAACATACGAGGCATCTGCTGTTTGCGGCCGGGGGTTCCCGGCCTGAGTGAAAATATTTCTGTCACCAGCATTGTTGACCGTTTTCTTGAACACAGCAGGATCTTCTTTTTCCACCACGGTGGCAGTGAGCTTACCTTTATTTCCAGCGCGGACTGGATGACCCGGAACCTGGATCGCCGCATCGAACTATTGATTCCCATTCACGATCGGGC
>CAUZEO010000135.1:0-12911 GCA_963578625.1 Kiritimatiellia bacterium
TACATGGGGGAGACCGAAGTGACGAAAACGCAGTGGGACGCGGTGCATGGCTGGGCGGTGACAAACGGCTATGCGTTCGAGAACACTGGGTCAGGGAAAGCGGGGAACCACCCGGTGCATACGGTGAACTGGTACGACTGCGTGAAATGGGCCAATGCGCGCAGCGAGATGGAAGGGCTGAGTCCCTGCTACCTTGCGGAGACGACTACCGGTACGGTCTACCGGGCGGGTGCCCTTGCGCCGACGGTCGACAGGTACGCCAGCGGCTACCGTCTGCCGACGGAGGCGGAATGGGAAAAGGCCGCTCGCGGGGGCGCGCCGGGAACCCGGTTCCCTTGGACGGGTGTGAACACGATCCAGCACACGCGGGCGAACTACTGGACCGACGCCGGCGGTTACGAGTACGACACCAGCGCGCAGGATGGATTCCATCCCGATTACGATGATGATCCGGAGCCGTACACCAGTCCGGTGGGAACGTTTGCGCCGAACGGGTATGGGTTGTACGACATGGGGGGGAACGTGTGGGAGTGGTGCGAGGATGTTTATGTGGATAGTTACGAGGGAACTCCGACCGATGGCAGTGCGCAAACCTCGGGAGGCTCGAACCACGTCCATCGCGGCGGCGGTTGGAAGAGTTCCGCCAGGAACGTGCGCTCGGCGGCCCGCCTCGGGCACCTTCCGTCGAGCCCTTACCGCAACCTGGGGTTCCGTGTCTGTCTGGGCCGCAGTCGCTGAACATCGGTTCTTCGAGCTCATGACGGAACGGAAAAGCGGAGGGAAAAGCCGGGGACGCCCCCGGAGGGGACGAGGCGTCCGGGGCTTTTCCCGGGAGGATGGGATCAAGGGGGTGTGGGGGATTTTTCCCCTACCGAACTCGTAAAAAGACGCATGCCCTGCGGCTATGGGACGATGCTGGTGTGGGACTCCATTTCATCAATGGGAAGATGGAGAGGACTGACGTTACTTACCAACCGAGAGCCGATACACGCGATTCGGTGCGCTTGAAACACCGCCACCAGTCCCGATCCCAGTATCCGAGTAGCCGATAGCAGCCCCGAATCCCCCGTTTCAGCACTCAGCCCAGGTTGATACCTCAACCTTTCGAGGAATGACCCAGGGAAGGGTGGCAGAGATGGATGATCCCAGCTGGCCAACGTCCACGGTCGGAAGCCAAAAAATTCCGGGGACACATACAATGTGAGAACAAGGGGGGGGAGGGCAGGGGTACTGCCTTCGGGCGCCCCACCCCTCTCTTTCAATCGCGAAATGTGTGTCCATTTTGTGTCCGCCTTTTCGGCTCTATGGACACATTATGCGTCCGAATGGTTACGAATGAAGAATCGAGAGGATCTACAGAACTGCGGATATTTATTAGAAAACACCTAGTTTCCTTAGGTTTTAAGTGGTGGAGGATATGGGGGTCGATCCCAGGACCTCTTGATCTGTTTTCATAGGGATCGTCAGATTCTCCCCAGGGCCTCACCCAGGTCCAACTCCCGAAATGTCTGCCTCAACGTACCGGCGGCCATTCGCTCCTCCCATCGCGCGCGATGCTCCAGTACCTGGTGGTCCGCAGGCAGGGAATCGATGACCGACAAGACATCATCTCGAAGCAATGGAGCCCGGCACTCGATGACAAGATCGGACGACTCTGTTGCCCCGGTTTCAGAGTATGCGAAACAGCGGCGGATACTACGTCTTGCACTTTCAAGTTCAGGGCGTGCAATCTCGGACTCACGCGCGTCCTCGTCGGGAACAAGCAGAACGGTCACTCCCCGGCCGGTAATCGCCTCGGCTATTTCCTGCGCATCGGCTGGAACGTGAACGTTCTTATGGCTTGGCCAGATATCGAAGGAGCAATAATCGGCGCACGGGGCTTCGCTTTGAAACGAAAAAAAATCCGGGTAGGCGTAGAAATCGGATCCACGCTCGCGGTAACGATCATAAAACGAAGTCACGTACGCCATGATCAAGGTAATGGCGCCGATGCCATCGAGCGCGTGCGGGATGACGACACCCACGCGGTCCGTATCCCGCACCTTCGTGAAAAAGTTCGCATGGGAGACAGCGTCGCCGCGCCACACAATCTTGAAGTCGCTTCCCCTCAGGCTGCTGCTGTGCATGATCAGTCGAACGTTCCCCGCAAAGCGCGTCGTACTCCGACAGGTTTTGCTCCCATGTTCCAGTGTCCGTGCGGCACTTCGATTTTTGTACCCTGTTTCAATTCACAAAACCTTCGCCGAAAAGCAAGTACAGACTCCCTTGGTCATGCGGGACAATCGTCCTCGCCCAGATCTAATCCGCATCCTCCGCTTTTCCACCGGATCTCCTGGTCCTTGCCGTTCCCGGTGACCGGGATACACTCGCCGCACGTGAAGTACGGGACCCGTTCTCAGCGTCTGAAATATGGGGTCAGTGTGGAATGCCGCGTAGTTAAGGCTGCGTTCGATTAAGGCTGGATGGAGGGCGGATTTTCAACCCGCCCCTGGAGTTTGGTCTTCGACCCTTCGCATTTAGAGGGGGAGTCGAGGGGTCAGTGTGTTAAATTGTTAAATCCACGGTGACGACGTCCGTCGATCGCATTGCTGCATGCTGGCCAGGATGCCTGAAGATCATTGGGTCTAGCTGGATGCCAGGGACAAGGAAGGATGGCTTCTGACGACCCCGTACGCGCCGCCCGCGCAACTGCTGGTCAACGCGGACGCGGAGGGCGGAATCATCGGAAGCCGAATTGCGCACACCTTACGACCGGCCGGTCGAAGGGTTTACGCGAGCCGACGGCATCGGCGTTTCCGGGAATGGCAAGGACCAGGAGATCCGTTGTAAGACAGGTGCCAATCCGCGGGACCTGCTCGAGACGCATCGTGGCGGTTTGAGCGTGAAGCTATTTCTCCGAAACGTAAAACTTTACTCGTACAGCCTGATAGAGCCGGACCCGGACGAATCGATCCCCTCCCCTTACTGATTGCTGTGTAGGTCCATTTGTCATTCTGACCTATTCACGGAAAGTGAGTTGGTCAAAACCAAATCGGTGTGACAAAAACGTGACGGGAAACTACCCCTGTACGGGGCGGACAGTGACGGACACAAGCGGACACGGCACCAATAAGCCAAAACATAACAGACTTAAACCAAATGATTTACGAAGGGATATCTGGAGCCAACGGTCAGATTCGAACTGACGACCTATTCATTACGAGTGAATTGCTCTACCAACTGAGCTACGTTGGCATCAACGTGGTTGAACGTGACGTTGGGCTGGGAATATAGAGGAGAAGCGCGGCAAGTCAAGGAGAAGGTTGGCCGTGATTAAAGTTCGAAGACTGTTTTCGTGGTTTCAGGGCGGCCAATGACGAAATGCCAGATGGCGAAAGAAGCCCGAAGTCGATTCGACCCGTTTTCACAGCTCTTCACCCCTCCTGCGTCATTCAGGACTCGGATTTTACTCAGAATTGGGTGTTTCGTCATTCGTCATTTCATCCGAGCACGTCGCACTGTCATGCGCCGCTCATTCCTACCCCTCTCGCAATGCGTCCCGGAGTTTTTCGCGGATCAACTCTTCCAGAACATCATGCTCCGGATCCTGCGCCGATTCGTCCCGTGCCCTTGATGTGCTCTCCGTCCGGTCCGGTTCGGGATCGGCCGCCGGGCGCGGGCTCCTGTCCATGGCTTCCGGCCGGCGAGCGGTTTGACGCGCCGCTTCCAGATTGATCACGAAGTAGGTGAGCCCGGTCCGAAACAACTCCACATCCATGTTCCGGATCTTCGAGCCATCCGCCGCTGCCGCGGATTCTACCTGTAAATGATAGTGGGCCGCCGGACTCGTCGGCAAATCAAGCGGCGTTAATTTAAATGTCACACCGCGAATTTCCGCCAACACACTGCCGGACCGATCCCGCCAAATCAATTCTCCGTTTTGGATGTGCAGCCTCGTCTGGTTGAATTCTGCGAGTTTCACCCGGGGTCGAACTTCCTGCGCCGGATCTTCGCCTGGGGTTTTCGCGGCGTCCGTCGGCGGCAATTCGACTGGTTCGTCCGCCGGGAGGGCCAGCGAGCCCCACCGCTGGAGCCAGGCTGAGATCTTTCCGAGCCCCGCAGGCTGCCAGATGCCGGCGTCGTCCATCGAAAATTGCAATCGCCAATCCTGGACTTGAACTGCGCGAAGAGCCTCGACAAATTTTCCGCGGATGGCCGCGGCCAGGTCCGTCTCTACTCGCACTTTCGAGGCGATCAACCCCAGTCCTTCGTGACCCGCGGATCGAACATTTTGAAAAACAATCGCGCCGTTCCAGGTGGTCCGCGATGAATCCGCCTCCAGTCGGAGGCCGATGGCCTTTTCAATCTGATCCGACAACAGGGAGCGGAATCCCTCCGTGCGGGCGAACAGAAAAGCGGACACGGAGAGAATGACGACAAGGGCAAGCAGGGTGAACACAGTGCGAGTGATCGCTGAGATCAGGGCACCGAACGGGGACGCATTCGTCTTCTTCTCTTTCTTTTTGTCGGAAGCCATCGTTTACGAATTGAACGCCCTCTACATCCCGGCCAGTTCCTTGGATCGCTGAAACGCGGCGTGAATCGCCTGGTTGAGGATTTCTCTCACGTTGCCGTCATCAAACACGCCAAGTGCGCGCTCGGTGGTCCCGCCCTTCGAAGTGACGCGGCGCCTCAGCTCTGCCGGATCATCACCGCTCTCGGCAACAAGCCTGGCCGCGCCTTCGACCGTCTCGGTTACCAGCAATCTCGCTTTTGCATCGTCCAACCCGAACTCGCGGCCCGCGGCAAGCATCGCTTCGATAAAATAGAATATATACGCTGGTCCCGACCCGCTCAGCGCGGTCACCGCATCCAGGTCCGACTCGTCGACTTCCACCGCCACGCCGACCGCTTCGAGCAATTTTCGAGCGGTTGCCAGGTCCTGTTCATTCGCATGCGCGCCGGGCGCGATTGCCGACGCACCGCGGCCGACCAGGCAGGGCGTATTCGGCATGACGCGGACAACATGCTGCCCCGCCTCCAGGCCGGCCTCAATCGTCGCCGCCTTCACACCCGCGGCAATGCTGATGACCAACGCATTGCCGGGGAGCTCCGATTTCAGTCCGGCGAGCACTTCGGCCAGAATCTGCGGCTTCACTGCAAGGACAATGACGTCCGCGCCCTGCACCGCCTCACCATTATCAGTGGATCCTTTGACGCCGTAGCGGGCACGAAAATAGTCAAGGCGCTCCTGAAGTACGTCGGTCACGGTGATTCGATCCGCGGGTACGATCCCCGCGTTCAAGACTCCGTTGACCAAAGCCTCGGCCATGTTCCCGGCGCCGATAAAGGCCATCCGCCCATCCGGAGAATCGCTCATTTGGTCCGCGCTCCCAGCAAGGCAGTACCGATGCGAATCCAGTTTGCGCCCTCGGCAATCGCGACATGAAAGTCGTGGCTCATCCCCATGGACAGGTCGTCGAGCGGAACGCCGGTTGACTCACGCAGCTGGTCCCGCAGCTCCCGAAGGGCCCGAAAGAATGGCGCCGCGCCTTCAGGTTCCGGTGTGTGTGGCGGCATGGTCATCAAACCGATAATATCGACGTTCATTAGTTTCACGGATGCATCAAGTACAGGAGAAACCGCATCGGGGGCGAGCCCGAATTTCGAAACTTCCCCGGAAATACTGACCTGCAAAAAAACGGAGACCGTGCGCCCGGCCTCCCCCGCCGCCGCATTGACCCGTTCCAGCAGTTTCAATGAGTCGATCGAATGAAATGCATCGAACAACTCCACGGCCCGGACCGCCTTGTTGCTCTGCAGGTGCCCGACCAGGTGCCAGGTCAGGCCATCAGGGCACAATGCCACCTTCTGCTCCAACTCCTGGACGCGATTCTCTCCGAACACAGATATCCCACACGCGGCCGCTTCCCGGATTATCTCCGGCGGCTGTTTCTTGGAAATCGCAACGAGGTTGATTTCGGCCGGATCCCGGCCCGCAAGGCGGCATGCTTCAACGATTCGCGCCTGAATCGCCTGGTAGCGCTCTTCGATGGATGGTTCGCTCATAGTTCAGCATTCATTCAATGACATCGCCCCCGGAAAGACAATTCTCTTGTGCGGGTAACCGGCCCGTGAAGCAGAGCCCCAAGCGCAGAGCCAAGGATCGTGGCACGGCGCCTCCGGCCCGTGTCGGAGCAAGTGAGGAGGAAAAGAAGCGCACGAAAGGAGCCTGCTCTCTTCGTTCTCAATCCTTCCTCTTTTCCTGCTGCGACACGGGCCGGAGGCGCCGTGCCACGTTGCTTAGGGTTCCGGTTGGGCTCCGCTACGGGGCTTTTTCCAGGAGCCACATTGTGAGGGCGGGGACAAAGGTGATCAGCAGGACCATTGCCGCGAGAATCAGGAGAAATGGGACCGTGGCCCGATAGACTTCCGGGAGCGGCCTTTTGAAACGAAAGCTTGCAAGAAACAGATTCATGCCCACCGGTGGGGTGAGGTAACCCAGTTGCAGATTCGCGAGAAAAATCACCCCCAGGTGCGCGGGGTGAACTCCGAACGCCTCCGCCATGGGGAGCAGGATCGGCACCACCACGACCAGTGCCGAGAAGATGTCCATCAAACACCCAACGATGATGAGGGCGACATTGAGAAGAAGCAGGAATACCCACTTCGAATCGATATGAGCGCGTGCCCATTCGGCGGCGAGATCGGGGATCTGCGCATCCACCAGGTAACCAGTCAACCCGATGGCTACCGCAAGAATGATCAACACCCCGCCGACCAGCGTCGCGCACTGCGTGAAAACATTCAGGACCTTTTTCGGGGGCAAATCCCGGTAGATCACGACTTCGACGAACAAGGCGTACAGGACGACCACTGCCGCCGCCTGGACAAGCGTGCAGAATCCGCCGAAGATGACGGTCAGCGCCAGAACCGGAATGGCCACTTCCCATTTTGCCGCCCACAATGCCCCGACCATCTCGCGCGGCTCGAATTTCGTTCGCTCGACCCCGACGCGCACCCCCGTGACCATGCAATACAAACCGATTGCAACCACCAGCAAGATGCCCGGGACCATGCCGGCGAGAAACATGTCCGTAACCGGGACATGGGCCATTACCGAGTACAGAATGACCACCAGGCTGGGCGGCAGCAGCAGTCCGAGACTTCCGGTTGACGTAAGCAGGCCGATCGAAAACCGGTCCGAAAATCCGTCTTTGATCAACACCGGAAGTAGCAAACCGCCCAACGCGAGGATGGTCACGCCGGAGGCACCGGTAAACGTGGTAAAAAAGGCGCACAAGATGGTCGCCGCCACGGCGGAGCCTCCGGGAATCCAGCCGAAGCAGGCCCGGAAAACACGCACCAGACGCTCGGACGCATTGCTTTCGGAAAGAATAAAGCCCGCAAGGGTGAAGATTGGGATGGTGGGGAATACGCTAGAGGTGACGATCCGATAGGTCTCCGCCGGGATGGCGGCAACCGTCTCTCCAGCGGCCCAGAAAAACAACAGGGCCAGGCCCCCGAGAAGGGCAAAGATCGGAAGTCCCGCCAGCGCGGCGATGATAAGGCCCACCACCGCGGGCCACAGAATGAAGTTCGAGACGCCCGATAAAAGAAATGGCGCAGGAATCGTCATCAGGATCGTGACCGCGGAAACAATCCAGCGCGCACGTACGCTTCCGGCGCGCAGGATGGATCGCAGAGCCATCAACACGAACAGCAGCGGCATCGCCAGTTCCGCGGCCCAAACCGGCAACCATCCGCCGACGAGGGTCAGCGATCCCGCCTCAAACAAGCCATACGGTTCGAGCCAGGCGATCAAAAAACCCGGCAGCAACGAACGCGCGGTCTCCGGCAGTGAAGGCGCTTCCGAAACGATGAGCTGAATGCTGGCGCCGGCAAGAAAGAGGCAAATCATAGCGGTAATCATCGATACCGCTGCCATCGCAAAACGTTGAACGCGAGGCGCGTTGAATCGTTCCAGGATGGAAATGCGCAGATGCTGATCCGCTCGCGAGGCAAGTCCGGCACCGCAGAATGCAATCCAGAGGGTCAGGTGCTGGAGGTATTCGATTGCCCCCGGCAGGACTACGCCGAACAGCCTGGCAACCAATTCCGCAGCCGCCAACAATGGCATCGCAACGAGGAGAAAGGATACGACAACGTCTTCGGTCCGGTGAAGGATCCGAAACCAGGAACGACCCCCTTTCTCCGCGTTCACCATGTTATCGATCTGAGTGCGCCGATTCGCTCCTGTACTCGGCGAGCGCAGCCTGCACTTTCTCGAAAAATGGCGGCGAAAACCGTTTCTTCAAAAAGACAGGTAAGCCCTGTTCCTGCACCATGGTTTGGAATTCGTCGCGAACGCTGTCCGCTGCCGGGTGTACCTGCAGACCATGCTCGACCATCGCATCAATCGACTGCTGTTCGAGTTCCCGGCTCTTGGCCCACAAGCCATCGCTCACCTCCCGGGCCGCGGCTTCCATGTCGGCCCGGAATTTTTCAGGGACCTTGTGCCACTCCTTTTCCCGGATCAGAATAACCGTCGGCGTCGGCTGCCACCGCAAGGTCGACATGTTTTTCGCCAGGCCGAACCATTGAAAGGAAAGCGCGGCGACCGGCGGCGCCGCAAACGCGTCCACCAGGCCGGTCTGGAGCGATGGAAGCAGATCCGTCACCGGGAGAGCAACCGGCTGAAATCCGAGGGTCTGAAGGAGCCCTACGTAGACCGTGTCCGACCCCCAGAAAAACAGTTTCTGCTTTCGCAAATCTTCGGCGGTTTCCATCTTGTTCCTCGAAAAGAAGTGCATCCAGCCTGCCATGCTCCACCCGAGGATTTTGTACCCTTTCTCACTGAGCTGTTCTTCAATATCCGGCCCCACGCTCTTGATGACGGCCTGTAGCTCTTCGTCGGTCCGGATTTGCATGGGAAAGGTGATCGCTTCGATGTCGGGAACCACGCTGATGAGGCCGAGCGTAGTCACCGCTCCGGCATGCAGTTGCCCGATCCTCATCTTCCGAAGCATGGCCGGTTCGTCCCCCGCGACACCCCCGGGATAGATGCGCAGCTTCACTTTGCCGCCGGTGATCTCTTTCCATCGGTGCCCCAGGTCCACCAGGGCATCGTTCCAGGGTGATCCCTCGGGCGCAATGGACGCAAGCTTGATGGTTTGGGCTGCGACGCTGCACCCTAAAAGGGGAAGGATTGTCGCGGCCAGCACCCCGGGTATAATCATGCTGCTAAATGGATGCTTTCCATTCATTGTTGTGTATCGTCCTCACCAAATTCCAGAAACAGATCGGGCCCATGGTCCAGGAGCCACTGTGCTTTGCGCTGCGAGAGAATGTTGGGTAGTCGCTCCGTAGGGCGGTCACTTACATCAACGGCCAGCGCCTGGTTCAGGAGGGCAACGAACATTTCCGAATCTTGCCTGGCTACCGCCACCGTCGAGGCAAGGCCGATGTAAGGGGACGCGCGTTGCCCCCCGCTCAGCCGGACCGCCTCTTCGAAATGTTTTTCGGCGAGCTCGGCATTGCCGCCCATCATCTCGCCACGGCCTCCTTCAAAGCTGATGAAAAACTCGTGCACCGATCCGCTGTCATACCCCGGATCCAGCGCAAGAACTTTACGCATGATGAGCTCGACGAGGGGAAGGTCTGCCACGAGGGACATGTTTCCCGGATTCGCGCCAATGGCCGCGGCCCACGACGCGCCGGTCCAATAGAGCGCTGGGACGTCGTCAGACTTCATCGATGCCAGGGCCTGCCCGGGATCCGAAGAAAGCGTTTCGGAAAACTCCGGGTGTGCGTGATCCAGCACCGTCATCGCGTAGTCGCGGCCTCGCAGGTACAGCGTAACCGCACGCGCCCGCAACGCACGCGCTCTCTCCGGATCATCTTCCTCCAAATAATCTGCCTCGGAATCCAGAAACGCATAGGCGTACCGGATGTACAGGCCGGCAGCGGCAAGCCGCAGTTCATCGTTCCCCGGATCTTGAACCAACAGGACATCGAGCGTTTTCATCGCGAACGGCAGGGCATCCCGAATCAGTTCAGGATCGTCGTCGGACGTGAATACCGCTAACGCTTCTTCCCCGGAAAACATGTCCCCGGCAGTCCGCACCGCCGCATTCTTAATGGTACCGCAGCCGGCGCCGCAGGCCGTCAGCACGCCCAGAACAAGAAGGAGAGGGAGCGGTTGGGTGGTTGTCTGTTCTCGGTTTCCGGTTGTCGGTTGTCGCCTCTGGAAAGGTTGTACAATCATGGAATCAAGAAAGCATGATGACAGAAAGAGAACTCAAAGTATCCCGATTTGACAAAACCGAAAACCGTCACCGTACAACCCTTGCACTCCCGCCGCCCATTACTTTCTCAACCTCGGCCAGGGTCGCCATCGACGTGTCTCCCGGGGTGGTCATGGCCAACGCTCCGTGTGCTGCCCCATAGTTTACCGCCTTTTCGGGATCTTCGGTCGTCATAAACCCGTAAATTAATCCCGACGCGAAACTGTCGCCTCCGCCAACCCGATCGAGAATCTCCAGCTCCGACCGATGCTCTGATTCGTAAAACTTGCCATCGTACCAGCATACCGCGCCCCAGTCGTTCACCGTCGCGGACTTCACCGAGCGTAACGTCGTCGCGGTGGCTTTGAAATTGGGATAGGCCGCAACCACTCTCTCGATCATCGCCTTGAATTTCTCAATGTCGAGATCAGCCAGATTGTGGTCGACGCCTTCCACTTCAAAACCGAGGCAGGCTGTAAAGTCCTCCTCGTTGCCGATCATTACATCAACACTCTCCGCAATGCGGCGGTTTACTTCCTGGGCTTTCGCCTGTCCTCCGATCGACTTCCACAGGGATGGACGGTAGTTGAGGTCGTAGGAAACGATAGTTCCGTGCCGCGCCGCCGCCGAAACGGCGTCGATCACTACGTCCGGGGTCGAGTCCGACAGTGCGGCAAAAATGCCGCCGGTGTGAAACCAGCGCACTCCAAGTTCTCCGAATATGTGATCCCAATCGACATCACCGGCCTTCAGTTGAGATGACGCGGTCATCCCGCGGTCGGGAATCCCGACGGCACCGCGAATTCCGAATCCACGCTCGGTGAAATTCAGGCCGTTGCGCACCGTTCGCCCGATGCCGTCGTAGGGCACCCATTGAATGAGCGAGGTGTCCACCCCCCCCTGCATGATGAAATCTTCGACCAACCGCCCCACCTCGTTCTCAGCAAATGCCGTGACCACTCCGGTCCGCATTCCGAAGCACTTTCGGAGCCCACGGGCCACATTGTACTCACCGCCCCCCTCCCAAACATTCATGGTGCGGGCGGTGCGGATTCGGCCTTCCCCGGGATCAAGCCGCAACATGACTTCTCCCAGGGCCAGCAGATCGTATTTACACTCTGTCTCCGGGCGTATCGTCAGTTTGCTCATTCTAAGGACTCCATCCTCTTTGCTCCGATTCGATTACTCAGAAATCAGCCAGGGAGAAAGATTATTGCGTAGAGGGTTGACTTTATTTCTCGAACGCTATAATTCAGGCAAAAATATACTGTACACGAAAATGAACGCAGTTCAAGACCACCAAATGTTCGATTTTGGGGTACTCCGCGAGCTTCGAAAGCGCGAAGACCTCACCATCGAGGACGTTTCGAGCCGCTCCGGCGTCTCGGCGGCCGTGATTTCGAAACTTGAAAGGAACCAGACCAGAGCGGAGTTGGAAACCCTTTTTCGCTTGAGCCGGGTCTTCGGTCTCAACGCGGCTGACCTGCTCAACCTCGCGGAATCGCAAACATCCCATCGGACCCATTCTGATGACTACGAGTCAGGCGCCTTTCAATTCCGCCGTATTGTCTACGCCAACTTCACCTGTTTTCATGGGAAGGCGAAGAAAGGCGCGACCGTTTCCCGCCCCGAGATTCACCAGGACGACAATGAGCTATGCTGGGTACTTGAAGGTTCGGTCCGGATTCGGCTGCCCCACGAACAGCACGAACTGGGAGCAGGTGAAGCCATTCAATTCGATGCCATCCTGGAACACACGTACGAGGCGACCAGGGATTGTGTTTTGATCATCGTGCATTTACCGAAACCGAAAAGGTTCTAAACGATTTTAAATTTTTGATTTTTGATTGGGTTCTGCAGCATGAAAATTAATCGATCGATACAAGCTACGGATCTGGTGCCGGCCCTGGGGCGCTTCTGGGAGCTATCAGGCGAAAAAATTCGGCGAATCGAATCCGAATACGATACGGGCCAGGGCTCTCCGGTTTTTACGATCGGGGGAAAGTACACCACCCGCGGATGGACGGAGTGGACGCAGGGATTTCAGTACGGGTCCGCGATTCTTCAGTTCGACTCTACCGGCGAGTCATCTTTTCTCGAGAGCGGCAGAAAGGACACGGTAGAGAAGATGGCGACCCACGTGAGCCACATCGGGGTGCACGATCACGGGTTCAACAACGTCAGTACCTACGGAGGCCTTCTGCGCCTCTGCCGGGAAGGCAGGATCGATGCGGCGGCGACCGAAACGGATTTCTATGAACTCGCACTCAAGGTTTCAGGCGCGGTGCAGGCGGCGAGATGGACGGAAATTCCCGATGGCGGATTCATTTATTCATTCAACGGCCCGCACTCCCTGTTCGTAGACACGATTCGAAGCATCCGGGTATTAATGATCGGCCATGCCCTCGGCCACAGTTTGATGGGCGAGCAGGATCGGGAGATCAGCCTGCTTGGTCGCGCCTGTGACCATCTACGGGCGACCGCGAAGTATTCAGTCTTTTATGGCGAGGGCCGGGATCTATACGACGAGGTGGGACGCACGGCGCACGAGTCGGTCTTCAATACGAATGACGGCGCGTTCCGATGCCCGAATTCACAACAGGGATACTCAGGATATACAACCTGGACGCGGGGTCTCGCGTGGGC
>CAUZEO010000136.1:0-12837 GCA_963578625.1 Kiritimatiellia bacterium
GAGGTCCGCAAAATCAAGGTCGCGTTTCCGTTGCTCAGCGGCATCGGCTGGACGCCGGACTTTGCCGACGATCGCTACCTGTTCCCCTACTCGGTCGGCGTGCTTGGCGATCGACCCGCGAAGTTCGCCTCGCCCTACGGCGGAGGAACCGGAGCGGGCGGGAGTTACATCCAGCAGATGATCAGCTTCTCGCCGACGGCCGGCGGAGCCCTCTACCTGCGGGCCAACGACCCGAGCGGAGGCTACAAGATTCAGCACCTGACCCGCACCGATCCGAGCGGACGCGAACCCGCCTACTCCTTTCAAGGCATTATCTACAACCTCCGATACAATCAGGCGCCACTCGGCATGGTGTTCCTGGAGCCCTTGCCAAAGACACCCGGCACAAGCCTTGCTTTCAGCTACGTCCAACGAGACCTTGAGCCCAACGAACGGTGGATCCTGCCCACGTCGGTGATCGGACTGTGCAACGGGGACTGGCACCAGGCCATGAACGCCTACCGGAGATGGTACGAGAGCTGGTCCCACAAGCGGCCTCACCCCAACAAGCTCACGTCGAAATTCAATGCGGAAGGGATCTCGCCGGTGTTCCACTACCACTCGGAAGAGGGGTACAACGCAGACATCCGCCGACCCGGGCACCTTCCCTTGGTTCACCTCGAGCCGGAGTATTGGGCCGAGAACACACCCGACATTCTCGAGCATACCGCCTACTGGGAATCTGACGAGGTCACGGACGAATATCTCGAAGAGATGCGTGCGATCGCCGCACGGCACGGCAAGGAGTTCGTCCTTTGGCCGGGTCGTCACTACCACCTTGAGGGAAAGCACGTGTATCGCGAAGGCCGCAAGGGCGACTATGGGCTGACCGGATACAACGAAAGCTGGGGCGGACTGCCTGCGTTCAGAAAGCACCTGAATGAGGTAAAGTCGAAGGACATTCTGGCCCAGCTCTACATCAACGAGGGCGAGGCCGGCCTGAACAGCATCATCGGCCGAAAACACGGTCCCGAATGGTGCGTCATGCCGTCACCGGAGGATTACTACTGGCCCTACTGGATGTGGGAAATGTGCATCGAGAATCCCGAGTGGCGGCGATACCTCGCCGACACGTGCCAGCGGCTTATCGCCGAGACCGGCGCCGACGGCATCCGCATCGACGAATTCGGCGGCGCATCCAAGATCTGCCATAGCCCGCATCACCCGCACCCGTTCTCCCGGCCGGGCCACTATTCCGTCTTCCAGGCCCAGGCGGAAGCCTCGCGTGAAATCCGCCAGGCCATGGACCAGGTCGATCCCTCGGCGATTCTCATGACCGAGAGCCCGGGCATCGACGTCATGTGGCAGTACATGGACGGCGCCCTCAGCTACGATCTCTCGACGTCGCCTCCAACGGCCGGCCGGGCCGGGAACTGGGAAGGGTTTGTGGGCATCAATTTCTACCGCTACTACTTTCCCCGGTACAAGTTCTTCGACTACGCGTACGCCAACAAAAAACTCGAGTGGCGGCTGTTCAACGGCACCGGCGCGTACAACCGCGAATGGTTCTACTCCAATCACGAGCTGCAGATCATGAAGGAGAACAGCGACGCCTTCGGCAGCCTCGATCCCCAGCCGCTGATCCCTACCCTGCAGCGCATGGTCTACGTCAACAAGTTTCCCGGCCCGGACAAGACAATTTACACGGTCTACAATGCCCGGCATGACCCGGTTGAAGGCGACCTGTTCGACATCGAGCACGAGGAAGGCTACCACTTCGTCGATCTGTTGAGCGGTCGGAACGTCGACGCGACCGAGCGGAACGGGCGGACTGCCATTTCCCTGGACATGCAGCCGCGAGCGGTGGCCTGCATTGCGAAACTGCCGAAGCTGATCGAGTTTATCCCGGACGAAAGCCGCCTGATTATCAACCTGGCCCGTCCGCTGCACGATGGTAGCGGCATGATCCTCGTGCAGGGCGACAAGCCGTACTGGAAATTCAAAGTCGAGGGCGACCGCTACGCCGCGACCTGGCCGACGTACAAAAGGAAGCCATTGTTCGTGAAGATCTACGAAGCGGAGCGGTTGGTCGACGCGGTGCAGACGGTGCGATAAGCGTCGCGCGCTTCAGGAAAAAGATCGGAAGGAGACAACTCGGGTGTTCCTCACGGTCTTTTCAGCGGAGATCCCTGCGTGAGTGCCTGGCTGGGTCCGTCTCCTGACTTAAGGCACATCACTTCGACCTGCCTTCTCATCCTGTATCGTACGTCGGCACGCAGGACAATGGTTTCGATGGGCCAAAGCTCCCTAATTACAGTGGCGGGAACCGTGTCCTGATTTTCACGGACTTCCTGTTGCATTCCGATCAGGAATGCACCCAGTAGCAATCGTTCTGGTTGCGCCCTTGCCGAGAGACAAGACGGCAGTCAAGCTGGGAAAATCCGGTTTGTGCGGGAGCGTGCCCATGCCGGCCGAAAAGCGATTTCTTACTGGTTAGTACCTTTTCCCCGATGCCTGGTACAATCGTTTCTTTGATTGGGAAGCGGATAACGGGTATTAAGTCGGAATGAAATTCAGCGCGCGGCTCCTCGTTGCTTTCTTTGCGCTCGTCGTGGGCCTGTCGTTTCCGCACAGGGCCTACACCGATGCCGGCGATCGGCCGGCGGTACTGATATGCGCGGCGCGTGGCGCGTGGGCAGGGCATGTCGATCTCGATTGGTTAAAGGACGTGCGGGCCGCGGGTTTCGAACCCGATTACCTGGATGAGTTTGGTGACTTCACCTGGGAGCGCGTTCAAAAGTACCACTGCCTGGTCCTGTACGGCTGCCCGGCGGAGGGACCGAAGAAGGCGTTCCCCTTCCCCGAACAGGGCCCGCGGCTGAAAGCGTACCAAGAGACGATCGAACGCTTCCTTGAGGCAGGCGGCGGGGTGTTCATGATGGTCGAGACGGCCAATGCCGACCAACATGTCCGGCCGCTGATCGAACCCTGGGGCGCACGGCTTCCGTTTGAGACCTACGAGGAAAGCGACGCGTCGAAAATTGCCGATCTCCCTCGTATGCGGGGGCAAGCGAGACTGGTGCGTGTAGACGGGATGTTGCCTTCACCGATCACCAAGGGGGTTGAGAATCTCTGGCTACCCTACGGCGACCGCTACAACACGTCATGGACGGCGCCCATTTCGGTGTCCAAAGATTGGCAGGTGGCGGTGCGCGGTTCCAAAACTTCGCGTTCCAAGCCGGTCGATCCAACAAAAACGGGATACGGAAAACCGGCCCCACCCCAGGCGCTGGTCCGTCCCGGCGGCGTGAACGAACCCGACCTCATCGCCCATCGCGAATACAAGAACGGCCGAATCGTCCTGCTTTGCCAAGGACCGGTATTCTCGATCGGCCAGGGGACGCAGTGGCTGTACAATCGCCACTCGCTGTCGAAGGGGTTGGACGACATCCCCTCCGATTTCGAACGGCTGATCCTCAACGCCTTTCGCTGGCTGTCCCAACCGAGCCTGCGGTCAGGGCGGGTGCGCGGGTACGAGACGGCGGACCAACGCCTGCTGCCTCCGAACCTCCAGCCCGGCGTGAAGGAGGAGTTCGAGAAGAAATTCTGGTCCGAAGAGGAACTCGGCCTGCATCGCCCGTTCAGCGGTGGCCGCCTGTATCGCGGTCTCATCGGCGCGCGGTCAGCATTCAGTATCGGCCGCGGAACGGTGGGGGAGTACGCTGCCGCCGCCAGGGAGGCAGGCTTGGATTTTGTCGCGTTCCTGGAAGACTTCACGGAATTGACCCCGGAGGAGTTGAAGCAGTTGAACGAAACTTGCCGGGCCCACTCCGGCGACGACCTCCTGCTGGTACCTGGCTACACCATCGACAGCAACATTGGAAACCACATGTTTCTTACCGGCTACGACCTGCCCTGGCCGCGGGATGACTGCCTCACCGGCCCCCGGAAGCAGAAGATGATGATCCAGTTCCAGGACGGGCAAGGGCAGTTCGTGAGGGGGCCGAATACTTATCTGCAGTGGGTGCTGGAAGAGGTCGAACGATACAAAGGGCACATGGTGGGGTACTACCTTTTCGACGATCCCCGCTCGATGCAGGTCACCGATCTGAAGCTCAGTTCCGCCGTCGGACTGAAGACCTATCGGGACGGGGAACTGGTGGATGATCGCACTGCCGACTATCCATTGTCCACGGCAGGAACGCTGCCCTCGTTTCCGGTGGCAGTGAACCTGGTCACCTCGCCGGCCGAATTGACGGCGGAAGCAGAGTCGGGTCACGCCTTGACCTACGCGCAGGCATCCTCCCTGGAAAAACTTCCCCTGGAAGCTCTTCGATGGAACAGCCAGTACGACGGCATGAATGTCTTTCTGTCGGACGGCCCGCTCATCCAGGCATGGCCGGAGTGTTACCGGGGCTATAGCTATGGGGCCGAACCGTTCGTGGTCGATTTTGAGTTGATGCCCTCCGAACTCCATGTGACCTCGGACGCAGGGTTGAAAGAAATCGAGGTCTTGAACGGTGAACACCAAGTGCGCCGTTTCCTGCCCGGCGGAGCCAAGTCGTTTCGGGAGATGCTATACCTCCCGGCCCATGTGCAACAGAACCTGGTGGTCGTCGCCCGCGATGTGCGGGGTGGAGAAGCCGTCAGCTTCGCGCGCCGCTGCTGGAAGCCCGGATCCATGAGTATCGCCTTCTGCGGTGATCATGTGAACGACTGCGGACGTCAATACCTCGCCCGGGGGATGGGCATCTTTCAATTACACCGGTACCCGCTGTTCCCGGCCGGGTACACCTGGGACGGCGGACCCAAGGGAGTGAAGCCGGTGATGGTGCTCGGCGAGTGTTCCCCTTTCGTCGTAAGCGACCTGGGCGAGGAAGGCGGAAAGGCCTTCAACAACATTCCCGTCCTCGAATTCGACGACGACCAGGCTATCGTCGTTCGGTCGTTACAACGCGAAGTGTACGACCCCGCCATCCCGCACATCAACGCCTGGTACACCTCCGGCCCCAAGGGTCCGTCGAAACTGATCGAGTCGGTCCGGCGCTTTACGGAATTCAATCGGCCGCTGGTGGGCCCGAACCTGACGGGATGGGCCGCGCAATCCGTGCGTTCGGGCGCGGTGCTGGCAAACTTCTCGAATACGATTCGGTTCAAGCAGGACCAGATCCTCGAGACGCTTCAGTTGGCCCGATCGCACTGGATGGAGAACGTCCCGGTGATCCTTTCCGTGCAGGATGCCGGTGCCCATCGATCCTACTACCTCGGGGACGGCGGCCGCGGATTCGATGTGCCTGTCCCGAGCGGGAAATGGTTCGGGTTCTATGCCAAGGAGCCGTACAACCAGGTCTTGTTTATCAATCGCGGCGATCCCCTGATGCTACGCATCCGCGGTAGCGGGAAAGAGTCTTTTTTCGTCTCCCTGCACCTGGATGTCGAAGGCCGGAGCGTGAAGGCCGGCCAGGAGCTTCGCTGTGAAGTGTTCTCGGTCAACGAATCGCTGGATGTGCCGGACACCGGCCCGAAGCGGTTCCGGCGCGTGCTTGACTATCTCAAGGAACCGGAAGGCATAAAGATCATCCGCGGGCAACGCGTCCAGACCCCGGGGTTCTTCGAAGTGGACGCAGGCTCAGGCCATGAACCCGTAGAACTGCGCATTCCTCGGCCGGCTGAACGCATAGGCCTCACCGTTCCGGTGCGGATCACCGGGCTGAACCCGAAATGGAGCGCCGGGCTCTTCCAGATTGAGGGGCACACCACCGGGTTTTACACCGACGGGAAAGAAGTCTACACGACCCTGGGTTTCGACTTCGACGGCAGGGTGTACGCGGCGTTGTATCCCGATCATTCCCACGCAACCCAGGTCGTCGTGGGCCACCCCATCGTCTGCGATCATCCCGAATTGATCCTTGAAGTCATGCCGCGAACCGATGAAAGCAATCGCTACCAATGGCATATCGCCGTAAACAATCCCACCGATGAATCCGTTACCACGGTCTTTCGTCAATCGATGGAGCTTCCGGGGCTGTCGTTTATCGAGCAAGAGCACAGGGTCCCCGCTGGGGGATACGTCGTTTTGAGTGCGATGTGACGTTTAAAACTTTGCACCTGGAATGAGCGAGTCAAGTAACCCAAACCTTCTCGGATTGTTCTGCAAGCGTACGTCGGAGGACATGTACCGCTCGCGCGAGGTACGCAAGACCGATCTGGTCTTCGACGAAATAGACGATGGCTCAGAGCTGATTACTGTTCGGCCTGAACCCTGAACATGCGAACCCATTTTCCGGGGCTCAGCCACGATTTGGGATGAGATTGGGGACCCTGAATCCTGGGTGCACCCCGTTCTCACCTCCGCCCCGGCGGGGAGGAAGAATGGAGCGAGTGAAGGGACTCGAACCCTCGACAGCCACCTTGGCAAGGTGGTGCTCTACCAGCTGAGCTACACTCGCCCAATTTAGGGAAGCAGGCATACTAGCCCGATTCCGGTATTGAATACAACCCTTTTGGCCTTGCACAACCAAGAAAAGGCTGACATCCGGCCGCATCCCGGTATGGTTGGGGCCATCTCCGATGATCTCAAATCGCACAGATCCAGCGGCTGATCTGTCATCCGATGTGCTTGACGCCACCCGGGCTTTTTTCTTGCCCGGCGGAGGCCTGGCTAAAGGATGCGAAGGCCAGTCTTTTCCCTATGAGCACCGACCGCAGCAGTTGGAAATGGCGGAGGCCATCGCCGAGGCAGTCTCTTCCCGCGAACACCTGGTGGTTGAGGCCGGGACCGGGGTCGGAAAAAGCTTCGCCTACCTGGTCCCGATGATCCACCAGGCGCTGGCTCGAAAGACAAAGGTGGTGATCGCGACCCACACCATCAGCCTGCAGGAGCAACTCTTCTACAAGGATATTCCGTTCCTGCAGGAGCATACCGGAGTACCCTTCCGGGCGGCGCTGGTGAAGGGGCGTTCGAACTATCTATGCCTGCGCCGCCTCGATCGGGCACGCCGCATGGGCGAGGACCTTCTTCGCGCTCAACAAGGCATCGAACTCGATCTGATCCGGGAGTGGGCGGACAAGACCGCGGACGGGAGCATTCAGGAGTTGGATCCCCAGCCGGCGGCCGAGGTGTGGGGCTCTGTCTGCGCGGAGCAGGGCAACTGCCTTTGGCAGAAATGCCCCGAGTACAAGCCCTGTTTCTTCATGAACGCCAGGAAGCGAATGTTCGACGCTGATGTTCTTGTGGTCAACCACCACGTCCTCTTTTCGGAGATTGCCCTGCGCATGCAGGGCGCTTCGTTTTTGCCGCCGTTCGAATTGCTGGTGGTGGATGAAGCCCATGAGATGGAGGATGTGGCGTGTGAGCATTTCGGTCTGCGCCTCAGCCGATTTATGGTGGAGCACTGGTTGCGTCGCCTTTACGTGCCTGACCGCGACAAGGGTCTGCTGGCGGCCCTGCGGGAAGGCGCCGCCGCGCATGCGGTCAATCGCCTGTACCGGACCACGGACCGGTTTTTCAAGCAGGTTGAGCAGTGGTGCGATTTCAACGACGGGCAATCCCAGAGAGTTGTCGAAGAGCCGATGGAGGTCAGCGCACCCCTGGCGGATGAGATCAGCAAGGTTGTCCGCCTCCTTGAGAAAGTCCGGGACGGGCAGATCGACGAGGAGATTCAAGCCGAAGTCGAATCAATGATTACCCGAGGCGCAGCCATGAAAGAGAGCCTTGGCGCTCTGATCAAGCAGTCCATGGAGGACCACGTCTATTGGGCCGAAGCAGGCGGGAGCCGGAAAAGAAACTACTCGTTGCATTCCGCTCCGATCGACGTCACGAATATGCTGCGGGAGCAGGTTTTCCAAGCATTTCCCGGGGTAGTCATGACCAGCGCCACCCTGGCGGTTCGGGATCGACTGGATTATTTTCAGCGTCGGGTAGGCGCGGAATCGGCCACCACGTTACAGGTAGGTTCGCCATTCCGTTATGAGCAGCAAATGCGGGTGTTGATTCCGGAGAAAATGCCCGAACCCAACGCGGGGCAAGCCTACACCGACGCTTGCGGGTCCGCGGTGTTGCACTTTGTGCATCAGACGCAGGGCAGGGCATTTGTGCTGTTTACCAGCAGCGCGACGATGCGATCCGTGGCCCGGGCCATCGAACCGGCCCTTACGAACGACGGTTTTCAGCTCCTGATCCAGGGGCAGGGAATGGCCCGTCATATGATGCTGGAACGGTTTCGGGCGGGTCCCATGAGCGTGTTATTCGGGCTCGACAGTTTCTGGGCCGGTGTGGACGTCCCCGGGGATGCCCTGCGGACCGTGATCATCACCCGCCTGCCATTCGCAGTTCCTGATTTGCCGCTGATTCGCGCTCGCATGGACCGAATCCGAAGCGGAGGCGGAAATCCGTTCAACGACTATTCATTGCCGGAAGCGGTGCTTCGGTTTCGACAGGGCGTGGGACGGCTTATTCGCACATCAACGGACGACGGGTTCATCGTAATTCTGGACAGCCGCATCCGGACAAAATGGTACGGGCGGATATTTTTAGACGCCCTTCCGGATTGTCCGATCGAGTCCGTGGAGCTATGAAGAAACCATGAATGATTGACACCTTTTACTAATACAAATAAACAATGTGAGATTTAACGAGTTTAGGCCGTTGCAGGTATGCTAGTGATCGGGCATGGCAGGCCAGTATCTGCGGGCAACGGCGCTTAGTGACGCTTAACGGCGTCTTGTTCGGATAGGATGAAGATGAGAGAAGAGCATAATCGTATCTCCAGGCTGTTTGTGGCGGCATGAAATTTGTGCTGACAACAGTTTGTGGAGTGGCTTTGGGAGTTACTTTCGCGTTGGCTGCGGACCAGGCACCCGAGTTTACGGAGCGTGATCCGATGGTGGCAACGCGGATGGCGTACGACGCTGCGGTGGACAGTTCCGATGACGGCGCGTCGGAACTCGCAGTTGTACGGCGTGATCTTGCGCGAGCGTATGAGCGGCTTGGCGAAGAAAACCGGCTGCTTTTGAGTCGCCAGGTGGAGATCGAGAGGTCCGATCCAATTGCCAAAAGAATTCTTGATGAGTTGCTGGCGGCCGAGAAGGAAGTCCGCCTGTTACGGAACCGTTTGAAAAGCCGGCTTGGGGCGATCGATGAGTTTCAAGCACTGGAAGTAAAACGCCGGAAGCTTGTTTCCAAAGTCGAAGATCTTCGCAGGCGTGAGCGTGATTTGAAGGTAAAATTGACTGAGTCTGTTTCTGAGGAGGGGTCGGAATAAACCCCATCGTATCCGTATCATTTCCGGGGTAATCCCATTTCACGTGAAGGAAAACAACGTATGATTCATGCCTCGCTTTTGACTTTGAAGGCACGGCTTTCATCCCAGCGAACCATCCTCCTGGTCGGATTTCTTGTGGGAATCCTTGCCTTGGGGACCGGATTGCGAGACCGCAATTCGGAGCGCGAGGATCCTGAGGTGGCAACGCTTCGCGTGGAAAAAAATGCGGAAGGGTTTTCCCTGGATGCGAGGAACGCCTCTCTTTACGACGTCTTGAATTCTTTGGCGAAAACTTCAGGCATCGAAGTGGAAATTGACCCTGTTCTCAAAAAACAGAAGATCACGCTACGCGCTGAGGTCCATTCCCTGGAAGAATTTGTGCGGGGACTGGACGAGAATTACTCGCTGGAATTCGTTCGCGAGGGCGATTCCGTACGCCTGGTTGCCGCCAGGCTTTCCGCCCCGGATGACACTCCGCTAGCCGCTCGGCCCGTTGAGCAGCCCGTATCCCCGTCGGGAGAAGCCGCCGATATCGCGGCCCGAAGCGGGTTGGGCAGCGAACGCCCGGAGGTTGCGGCCGCGTTGCGATCCACCCCGGGGGAATTGGGGCTGCTCAGCAATGCGGACCGGCCGCTTCATCAGTACCGGCGCCGCGGGGGCAGTCCGGCGCTGATCATGGCCAATGCAATTCTCGACACCCGGGCCAAGATCGACGAGGGAAAAGACTGGCCTATTCCGCGGCAATTCCGCGCGGCCCCTTCCACCACGCGCTACATCGTTCAGTTCGACGGCCCGGTGTCCAACACCCTGCGCGCCGGAATCGAAGGGATGGGGGGCGATGTCACCCACTACGTTCCGAATAATGCATACGCCGTGCGCTTGTCACCGGAACAACGGGAGCAGATGGAGGCGCGACCCGATGTGCTCCTGGTCGAACCGCATCATCCGTACCTGAAATTGAGTCCGCATATTCTGAGTTATCTAAGCGGAACGGCGAATGACACCGTCGCCCGCCGGGTAGAAGCCGGCACGTACATGGTCATGCTGTTCAACTCGTTGAATCCCGACGAAGTGCTGGCGCCCTACAACCTGAATATTCTGCGCCGGCAAACCAGTGGAGAGCGTTCGGTCGTTACGGTGTCGGGTGACCCTCGAGTCATCGAGAAGTTGATTTTTGACGACGGCGTTCAATTCATAGAGCCGGAATTTCCGCGAAAAGCGATGAACGATCTGGCCGGTCCGGTCCTCCGGACCACCTTTTTCAAAAACACCTCCGGTTTGGATGGCAGCGGTGTGATTGTCGGAATTACGGACTCTGGTGTCGACGTCACCCATCGCGGGTTCTCGGTGGATCCCGATTCCGTCACCGGACTCAACACGAACACACGTATTATAGCGTACGAGGCGAGAGACGGGAGTTCCGACGGGATCATCGGGGACGCCGACGGACATGGAACGCACGTTTCCGGCTCTGTTCTCGGCAACGGCGCGCTTTCTGAAACGGCGGTGCTGGTTCCCGGATCCGGAACCGGTCCTTATGAGTCCGGCGAATTTGCCGGAATGGCGCCGAAGGCGCAGCTGGTAATGATCGAGGACTTCAACAGCTTCACCGACGAAGAGCAGGCGCAACTGGCTTGGGATCATGGCGCGCGCCTATCCAATAACAGCTGGGGCGCGAGCTTGTTCACCTACGGACTTTTGAGCGCGGTCTGGGATTCCCTGGTTCGCGATGCCGACCAGGATACCAGCGGAAACCAGCAGATTTCGTTCTTCTTCGCCGCGGGCAACTCGGGCGGCGGCCCCGACGACGGTACCGGCGGGAGCGCCGGTACCATTGGAAGCCCCGGAAATTCGAAAAACGTAATCACGGTAGGTGCCATCGAGAATCTGCGGCTCGCGGATAACCTTGCCGGGGCCCTGGAACAGAGCGATTCCGACTGGCAGGTGGCCGGGTTCAGTTCGCGGGGACCGGTAAGCGGCGCCGATTTCCGTATGAAGCCCGATGTGGTTTCACCCGGCGGGTACGTGCTGTCCGCCCAGTCAGCGGATCAACCGCAGAGCCCCGATGATTTTCTCGATCCCCTCGATATTTTCGAGCGGGACTTACGCAATAATAACGTGGACACCGGCCCCAAGTATTCGTTCAACAGCGGCACATCCATGGCCGCCCCGGTTACGACCGGTAACGGCGCCCTCATTTATGAATACTTTACCGAGATTCTTGGAAGGGACAGCATCAGTCCTGCCCTGATGAAGGCGGTTCTGATCAGCGGCGCGCGAAATCTGAACTCGTTCATCTACACCCATCCTATTTTTCTGAGTGCGCCGGCCATTGTCCACCAGGGCTGGGGGCGAGTGGATCTGACCCGCTCGATTCGCGGGCCGCAGACGCAGCCGGCCGACAAAATCATTTTCCTCGATCAGGACCAGACCACTCCGCTCGTTACGGACCAGATCTGGTCGTTTCCATTGACGATCGGCCAGGGCGAGGGTGGATTGAAAGTGACGATTTCCTGGACGGACCCGCCAGGCACGCCGGGCACGGGTCCGGTTCTGGTCAACAACCTGGACCTGCTGGTAAGAGCGGCGGATGACTCCGGCTGGCGCGGTAATTTTTGGTCGCCCGACGGACTCCACGCCGAGAAGCTCGATCCGGTCGACGGATTTTTTGCCGACGAAGTCAACAATGTGGAAGTGATCAATGTCCCCGACCTCCCGCCCGGCGAGTATACCGTCGAGGTTATTGGCGCCGAGGTGGCGCTGGGACCCCAGGACTTCGCCTGTGTCATCGTGGTGGGAGAGGGGATCGTCGGACGCACAACGGGGCAGAATCACGACATGGTTCTGGCGGATGACGATGGTGCGGTGGTGGCCTACGAGGATCTGGACACCGGAGAATTTCAGCAGATTTACCTGAAGAAGTGGCGCGGCGCCATACCGGTCGACCCGGAGGGGCTCGACGCCTGGAAACTGATGGAAGAGCAGTGGTTCGGTGTCGGCGGCTCGATTTTCGAAACCGGCATCAGCCAGACTCCCGACCCGTCCATGAACCCGAGCGTTGCGGTTCGTGGCGACAACATTTTCGTGGCATGGGAGCAGGAAACGTCCGCAACGAATTCGCCGATCACGATTTACGGCCGGTTGTTTGACGGTAGCCAGTGGATAGCGCTTGGCGATTCGGCGCGCGGCCAGGGGATCGTGAATAACCAGGTTCTCGACACGCTCGATCCTGTCGTTGCGATCGGGGCGGACGGATTTCCCATCGTTGCTTACCAGATCCCCGTCTCGCCGTTTCCGAAGGTCTATCTCCGAAAGTGGGACGGCAACGCGTGGATCGGCTTAGGAACTTCCGCGTCGACCGGCATTCCCGGCACTGTCCATGCTCAAACTCCGGCCATCGCGGTCGACAGCATCGGCCGGGTGATCGTGGTGTGGGACGAGCTTTCCGTGGATAGAGTTCGGGTTCGAAGGTGGAACGGTGCGGCTTGGGAAACCTTTGACGACGTCGGCTTCGCCCCCAACGCACGGCAGCCTGATGTGGCCATCGGACCGAATGACCAGCTCTACGTTGCGTTCCAGCAGTTCCCCGATTTCG
>CAUZEO010000137.1:0-12827 GCA_963578625.1 Kiritimatiellia bacterium
CTCCGCCTCGCACTTCAGTTCAGAAACGACGTCTTTTTCGATCACGGGATCGTAGGTTGTAACATGAGCCTGCCACAGGGCCGGCGCAGTCGTGCCAAGATCCCCGGCAATGCCCTCTCCGTATGGCTCGGCCAGAATCGTACGCTTCAGCTGCACCGCCAGGTCCGTCAGTTTCGGCAAAAGGTTGTCGCATTCATCGAGTGCCTTCTTATAGCCCTCGTTCGCCGTATCCTGGTTGAACCGCAGCCGCACCAGAGCTTGCCAGGAGTCGATCTCACGCAGAAACGCGTCCCACTCCCGGATCACTTCAATACAGGCATCGGCGTCGGCGGCCGCAAGAATACTCGCCTGGAATTCCGCATAACGCATGGAGACCATTTCCATGTTTGGCGCGGTCGAGGCAATTTCGTGAAATCGAACCATGGAACACACAGTGGATTAAAAAGTGGGGATTGTCATCTCCCGCTGGATTCGGTCGCCCTTGCTTGAGAGTACCCGGCAGATTGCCTTTGTCGCGTCGAAGGGGGGGCCGGGGACATTGGTGGCTGACGACCTATTGTACTCGTAGCCGCAGCTTGATGCGGTTCGAGTGAAAAGCATGAGAGGCCAATTTCTCTCCTGCAGGCAGAAGTCCGCAACGCCTGAACGCGGAATGAATTCCGCGCTACGGACGGCGTATAGCACCCCGTGGCAGAAAAATTTTCGAAAGCGGACACGATTCCCCTGTGCGGTGGTTCGAAAAGTGGGGGTTGTCATCCGCGGATAATTTTGAGTTTAATTGCGGCTTTTCCAGCTTGGTACCCAATGACGCATAAATTCCGCCCCGCTCGGTTTCAAGATTCCGTAAGTCCATTTCCCTCTTGTTGTCGATCCCGCCTTCGAACTGGATCCGTCTATTCCAGGTACCTTCCGGCTGCGTTTTTCACGATTCTGAATCTGTCCGCCGGATCGTCGTTCGGCGGGCAACCCTACCGGGAAGCCCCGGAGCTTACGATGCTGGTGGAAGCCGGCAAGCTTCCCCCAGTGGGAGAGAGGCTACCCGAAGAGCCCCTGGTCGTAGAGTTGGGAACCTATGGAATAGACGAGATCGGTCATTACGGGGGCATCCTGAAGTACGACGCCGTAGACGCACCGAACGTGCAGGGGTTCACCGATATCATCGTCCCATTTTTTGATGATGAGAAAGTGACTTCGATTGCCGGGAAGGGAAAGTTCCTGCCGCTGGCCTGGAGAGACTACGAAGTTACGGCCGACTTTCGCGTCTGGACGTTCTACATGCGAAAAGGGATGAGGTGGTCCGACGGCGAGCTTTATACGACGGAAGACATTCTATTCTGGCTGGAGTCGGTAGCCCTGAACAAGGAGCTCACCCCGATCGTGCCCGGGCTGCTGGAAGTAAAAGGGAAGATGGCCCGGGTCGAAGTCCTCGACACCTATTCCGTGCGCTTCACCTTTGACGCGCCAAACCTCACATTTTTGAGCCAGATTGCGCGCATGGAGCGAGAAATTACCGGGCTCCCGAAACACTATCTGAAGGAATTCCATCCCGACTACACGGATACCGAAACCTTAAAAGCGCGGAGAGTAGAAGCGGGGATGGACACCTGGTCACAGCTTTTCATCGCAATGTCGGACCGAACGCAAAATAGCAATCCGAATCTCCCCTCCCTGCTTCCATGGATCGTCAAAGAAGGCATCCCCGCGAATCCCGTTCGCTATGTTCGCAATCCCTACTACTGGGCGGTTGACGCGGAAGGACAACAACTCCCCTATGCGGATGAGGTGAGGTACACACTTGTCGGCAATGCGGAACGCATGAAGCTGCGAAAGGTTTCCGGCTCGGTCAGCGTATCCGCGATCATGATCGACGCCGCAGAACTGGTTCGGCGCAATGCCGAAAAGGGGAAAATCGGATGGCATCTGCTCCCGCCACCCGGTGACATAAACGGATATACCCTGTGCTTTAACTTTTTGACGCCGGACCCCTTCAAAGCGAAACTGAACAACGATCGGCGCTTTCGTATTGCCATGTCCCTGCAAATGCCGAGGCATATCATCAGTGCCGTAGTTGACAACGGGTTGACGAAACCCAAGCAAATCGGGATCTCCGATCCCGACCACCCCTGGTATAACGAGAAATTGGCCACGTCGTATCTTGAGTATGATTTGGAAGAAGCAAACCGCCTCCTTGATGAAATTGGACTGACGGAAAAAGACGGAGACGGTTTTCGGTTGGATCCGGACGGCAATCGAATCACGTTTAGTCTTCAGACCGTGAGCCACCAGCAATGGACACCGGTATGCGAGATTATTGCGGAGGAACTCCCCAAGGTTGGGCTCCAGGCGAATCTTCGCCTGGTCGGCTGGGATGGGTTCGGAGATACGATTCGTGCAGGCAAATGGGAGCTGTTCCTCGGCCAGGATCCCATGGGATATCCCAGCCGGTGGCCTACCGGGATGAATACCGCCAGACCGAGTATCTGGAACGCGTATGAATGGCAGGAATGGCTCAGTACCGACGGCAAGAAAGGAAAGGAGCCACCTCCCTTGATGAAGGAGTGCTGGAACCAGTGGCAGACTGCAAGAGCGGCAAGCAGCTTTGAAGAACTCGGTTCAGCGATCCAATGGCTGCAGAGTAAGGCCGCGGAACAACTGTTCGCGGTGGGAGTCGTTAATTTCAGTCCAACACTCCGGGTCCATGCTCTCAATGTGCGCAACATTCCGCCGGATCGGGGATTTTTCCTGACAAGCGCCCTCTACGTGGAAGAAAAAAAATAACCGGATTCGTTTGGAATCGTGATTATGCAATTTCTGACCTGAATCATGCTCGGCTACATCGTCAAACGTATCGTGATTATGATTCCGACGCTGTTTCTCATCTCGGTAATCTCCTTCATCGTGATCGAGTTGCCGCCGGGAGATATGGCCAGCGCCTACCTGGCATCGATTGAAGATCAGCGCGAAGATCTCCGCGAGGAAACCTTGCAGGAGGTTGATGCGCTACGCGCGAGGCTCGGACTCGATCAACCCGCATACAAGCGGTACTTCCTGTGGGCCGGCAGATTTTTTTTTAAGGGCGACTTCGGGTACTCCTATGTATGGAAAAAGCCCGTGCGGGAATTGCTCGAAGGCAGAATAGAACTCACGGTGTTGATATCGCTCTGCACGTTCGTCATCGGAACGCTGATCACGTGGCCGATCGGGCTGGGCATGTCGGTCAGGCAGTATTCGTGGTTCGACAACACCTTCAGTTTCATCGCCTTCATCATGATGGCCGTCCCGCCATTCCTGATCGCACTGGTATTGATGTATTTCTCCTACCAGTGGTGGGACATCATGCCCGGCGGTCTATATTCCGACAAGTATCTCGATGCCGAGTGGAGCACCGGTAAATTCCTGGATCTCCTCGCTCATCTCTGGATGCCGCTGGTCATTCTCGTCCTCGGCAGCATCGGCGGCGGCATCCGCGTTATCCGGGCCAACATGCTTGATGAAATGCGCATGCCCTACGTGACCACCGCCCGCGCAAAGGGCCTGTCGGAACTTCGCCTGATCCTGAAGTACCCGTTGCGAATGGCGGCAAACCCGTTCGTCTGCTCCATCGGCTGGATGCTGCCGGGGCTGGTGGGCGGCGAGATCATCGTTTCGCTGGTGCTGGGGATTCCCACCACCGGGCCGATCCTGCTGGAAGGCATCATGAACCAGGATATGCAGGTAGCGGGGGCAATCATCATGATCCTGGCGGCCCTCACAGTTATCGGAACCCTTATATCGGACATTCTACTCGGCATACTGGACCCGCGGATCCGCTACACCTGATCAGCCCATGTTCTGGAAAAGCAAGAAAACGAAGGATCAGCTTGCGTCGGCGACACAATGGCAGCTGATCTGGTTGAAGTTCAAGGCGCACAAGCCCGCAGTGATCAGTCTGTACGTCATTATCCTGATGTACGTTGTCGCACTCTTCGCCGGTTTTTTCGCGGTCAACGACCCCGTGCAGCGGCGAGTGAAATATAAATTCCTCCCTCCTACCAAGATCCATTTTTTCAGTGAAGACGGGAAGTTTTCGCCCCGTGTTTATCCCAAGAGAAGCAAGCTGAACGTTGAAACACTACGGCGTGAATACGCAGACGATCCGGATCACCCCGCGAAGATTCGCCTTTTCGCCCACGGACCGGAATATAAGATCTGCAGACTCTTCACCTGGGACCGACATGTGCTGGGAACCGATACGGAGGATCCGTTTTTCTTCCCGCTCGGGACCGACGGAAGCGGCCGCTGCCTCTATTCGCGCCTCATCTTCGGCGGTCAACTTTCCCTGTCGATCGGCCTGCTGGCAGTGGCCATGACATTCGTTTTGGGGATTTTCGTCGGCGGAATTACCGGCTATTTCGGAGGCATACTCGACAACATTACGCAGCGCATCACCGAAGTGTTGATGTGCTTTCCCACGCTGCCCCTGTGGATGGCGCTAAGCGCCGCCCTGCCGCTCGACTGGTCGATCATCAAGGTGTACTTCGCGATTTCAGTCATTCTGTCGATCATGGGTTGGACCGGGCTCGCCCGTACCGTGCGCAGCAAGTTTCTCGCGCTGCGTGAAGAAGAGTTTGTGGTTGCCGCGATGCTGGACGGCGCCGGCGCATCCCGGCTCGCGTTCCGGCATATGCTGCCATCCTTCGCCAGCCACCTGATCGTATCCGCCAGCCTGGCGATCCCTTCCATGATCATGGGAGAGACCGCCCTGAGTTTCCTGGGAATCGGGCTTCGATCCCCCGCCATCAGTTGGGGCGTCCTGCTGCAAGATGCGCAGAACGTAGAGGCAGTAGCGCTCCGCCCCTGGCTCCTGATCCCTGCCATCGCCGTCATTGTCATCGTCGTCGCGTTCAACTTCGTCGGCGACGGGCTGCGCGACGCGGCGGATCCGTACCGGTAGGAGATGCCTGATGTGAGTGTTCAGTCTTCATGCGGCCTCCGACCGGGGTGTTCGGTTTTTTGATCTGGAGATTTCACATCTATTTTTTTAGGTTCCAGACTCCTCCCCCGGCAACGATAACCGAACACCGAACATCACCAGGGAAAAGGAAAACCCCATGCCGACAAATCATCAAATCGAAACCTGTTTCTAGACGATCACGACATCGATTCCATTCACGATCTCCAACGGACCGTGAATCAACCGGACTGGGATCCGGAGGCCTCCGTGCTGAAGGCCGAGCGCCCGTGGGAAATGGGCGGCGTCAGCCAGGATGGGACCGTGCTCTACGACGAAGAGCAGAGGCTGTTTCGATTTTCCTACCTGACCCTCGCGGGATCCGGAGGCTACGAAGCCAAAATGGTGACGATGAGCGGCAAGCAGTGGCTCGAAAATGGGACCATGCTCGCCTACGCAACATCGGAGGATGGAGCGCATTGGGATCGTCCGAATCTCGGACAAGTCGACTTTGAAGGATCGAGCGGCAACAACCTCATTGCCATCGGCTCGATCAACGCGGAAGGCTGCGGCATCGTTTTTGAACTGGACGATCCCGACCCCCGTCACGCCGCTACAACACTATCTTCTGGGAGCACGGTTCGGGCGATGTAGTGACCCGGGAAGACGGACCGGTATTGTGGGCGTCCGGCGGAACCGACGGGATGTGAGTCGCTTTCTCACCGGGTGGAATACACTGGACCAACTACGAGGAGAAGATCCGAATCCTATTCCGTAATCGTCGCGCGTAATCGTCAACCGACATGCTCAGTTCTGTCAAAGAATAGACGATGGGCTCGTGACAAAATCTAAACCTGCGTGTAATCTCTCCTTTGGCCGTCGCGACAAAGTACCGGCAGCACCGTGTAAATAAACCTGGAGTTCGAATGAGTAGTCGAATCTGTATTTCCTTCCTTGGAGTCCTCACTCTGGCCGCTGTTCCAGCAAGGGCCGCCGTCACCGACCTTCGCATTACGGAGGTAGACTCGCTGGGAGACTGGGTGGAGGTCACTCATTTCAGCGATGTGGGATTTACAAACGGATCAACCCGCGACTTCTGCCACCGGTCCAACTATACACAAAGCATTCTTTCGGGTGTAACATTCGGCGCCCGGGAGTCGAAAACTTTCAACGTCACTTTGCATGACACGTTGAGCGAAGTCTGGCTCTACATCGGCACATCCTTTTTCGAAACTCCTGCCAACATGATCACGGGCATGAAATATGGAGGCAGTGCGATCGTCGGGCGCGAAGGAGTCGCCGTCACCGCGGGACTGTGGCCGTCGACTTCCACCTTCGTTCCCCTGCCTGAACCCGGCGAGACAATGCAACTCATTGGAGACGACCCGGCGGTCGCGAGTAATTGGAAGAGCCTGCCGCCCACGCCAGGCGAGTTTTTTACGATCTCAGACCCCTTTCCCAATATTCCGCAGTCGACGACGGCCATCGGCTTGCGGGTAGTCGCGAGCGGCTTTGTCTCGCCGCTCGGCGTCCGGAGCCCGGGTGACGGATCGGGCCGGCTTTTCGTTTTCGATCAAGCGGGCATGATTCATATTCTTCAGGATGGCTTGCTGCTCGGCACTCCGTTTGCCGATCTGTCCTCTCAACTGGTGACGTTGTCAACCGGGTTCGATGAGCGAGGCTTGCTTGGTCTTGCGTTCCATCCGCAATTCTCCAGCAATGGGAAATTATATACCTACACCTCGGAGCCAAATTCCGGAACGGCGGATTTACCCGTTTCCGGATCGCAAAATCACATGGCCGTAATCACCGAGTGGCAAATCAGCCCAACCAATGCCAACCTCATAGATTTGTCGTCCGAGCGCGAGTTGCTCCGAATCGACCAACCTCAAAGAAATCACAACGGAGGCGACATGGCTTTCGACTCCGACGGCAATCTGTCCATCGCAGTGGGTGACGGAGGATCCAGTAATGACTCGGCAAGCGGGCACGGCCCATTGGGAAACGGCCAGGACCCATTGAACGCACTCGGAGCGATCCTTCGAATCGATGTAGACGGGACAAACTCGGTAAACGGAAAATATGGCATACCCGGGACCAATCCGTTTATTACCGACACGAACGTACTGAATGAGATCTATGCCTACGGATTCCGGAATCCATATCGCATCAGCTTCGATTCGATCAGCGGCGACTTTTATGTGGGGGACGTTGGGCAGAGAGAAATTGAAGAACTGAATCTCGTTCTTCCGGGGGGGAACTATGGTTGGAGAGTCAAAGAAGGTTCTTACTTCTTCAATCCGGTCACCGCGGCGATATCCGGCGCCCCGGTGGATCCGGTTCCACCCAATTTGATCGATCCGATTGCTGAGTATGACCACGATGACGGAGTATCGATTATCGGTGGATATGTGTACCACGGTACCGCGATCCCTTCTCTCGCCAACCGATACGTGTTCGGAGAGTTCGGAGGTCCGAGCCGCCGCCTGCTCGTGCTGAACGCCGAGGGGAACATCGAGCGGCTCACCATCGGCAATAACAATCGAGGTCACGGATTCAACGTGAGGGGCTTTGGCCAGGACGATGAGGGAGAAATTTACGTTTGCGGCTCTACGCAAACCGGACCAATCGGAACCACCGGCGTAGTGCTGAAAATAATTCCGTTGCTCGGGTTATTGAACATCGAAGTCGCAGGCGCGGATGCGGTGCTGGACATCGTGCGCGACAGCTCCGTGGGAGGCATCGCGGTGGAAGCCAACAGCGATCCGGCTAATCCAGGAGGCTGGGCGCCAAGGGCGGCAGGCGTCGTCTCCCTCCAGCCGGGACTCGATGAAGCAACGGTAACGCGAAGCGGCGATGACGAAACCTACCGAGTGCGCGGCCCATAACGAGTGCACCATTCCGTAAAGTAGCGGAAGTCGCCAAGACTTCTGATCGGCGACGCAAAAGCACGGCAAAGCCCAAAACAAACCAGAGCAGCAAAGTCGTCACCCAAGAATCTGAACCACGAAATACACCGAATACACGAAACCGTGTCTCCGCATCCGAACGGATTTTGAACAGAAGGAAACAAAGAAAACAGAGGGGATTTTTGGTCACTCCGTGTGCTCCGTGTGCTCCGTGCCCCTCCGTGGTAGAAAATGAGAAGATCGTTGCGCTGTCGCCACAGCACAACATTACGTAGCATGCTATATCGTGTTTCCGCAGATTGCTATTGTACGACAATTCGAGGCTCAAACCAATCGGCATTCGCTGTCCGATGATGGCCGTCCGATACGAACTCCAACATCACTTCCGTTCCCGCGTAGGAAGAGATATCCAAATCAAAATCCTGTTTCGCAAATGGGCGAGGCCCCGGGTCCAATCGCATCAATTCGGCGCCGTTGATTCTGATCACCCCATCTCCGGGCGGCCCGATGGAAGAGTCCCTCATTGCATAGGCGCCTTTCATGCGAATCGATTTCGCGCCGGGCATTTTCCCCAGCAGAATCCCATACCCTGAAACGTTCACCGAAAATCCGCCGTTCCCATCTTCTTCAACGCGACCCGATCGGTTTCCCGGCGGCAACCAAGGCAGATCAGCCCAGAGGCCTTTCAACTCTTCGTCGGATCGTCTATATACACGCAGAATTCCAGGGTTCTGCGCATCCGAGGTCACCTGTGCCTTCGCCGTCTTATTTCCCCGATCCACCTCGAGGACTCTGTCGTTGAGACAAACGTTGTAGTTGTCCGGAACGTGCATCGCAATTTCACCGTTTCCAGTGAAGTAAAGAAGATAGTAGGCATGCCCGGGTCCGATTTCCTGGGGGAGGATTCGTTTTTCATCGTGATAGTAACCGGCATAGTCCTCCGGAATGGCGGTCACATGGAATCGGTCATGCGGCAACTCGATCGACTTGTTGAAAACGTATGAGTTCGTCGGCGAAAGCCCCAGAAGCGTTGAACCGTCATACAGCAGCCAGTTCTCCAGCGCGCCGGGACCCAACCACTCTTTGATGCCGACCATGCGGGTCCCGACCCAACGCTTTGTCTTTCCAGGCTCCTTCACCACCAACCCCTGCCGGTTTCCGAGCCGCGTAAACCTCGCCGTCACCCCGTTGGACCCGCGATATCCGAAGAGCCAGTAGTTCAGGCGCGGCTGCGTGAACTCGAAGACAGGCATGATGCCGTGTGTCCAGTGCCACTCGTAGCGCGGACACTGCTCGCGAACAAGAAATGGGTCGGGCACCAGGTCGTATGCGATAAACTCCTTCGCGTAGGCCGTCCACGAATCTTCGCCGAGATTTCCCCGGGCACCCGGGATCATATACCCGTAGGACATCACCCCGGTCATCCAATCGACCTTGTCGGGAGCTGAATTATATCCTTCCGGAACGATATTGAGAAACCGGTGATGGATATACCCGCTGAGAGAGTGCCCCAGCGGCATCTGGCTCAATGCGAAGCTGGCATAGCGGGTGCACATCGGATTGAATTGCTCGGTTTCCACCGCCACCCCGGGGTATGCCTCGAGAGTTTCTTTTTCAAGGTTCATCAAACCCTCTAGCCCATTCTCCCCGTCGACCAGGAACTTGCCCCCGGGTGCCATGGATTGATCGAGGTAAATCACGTCGACGCCTGCATCCACGGCCTCCCGCATCTGCTCGATGAGATAGTCCCGCCACGGTTTGTAAGCGGCGGACACGTAGACGTGCCGTTTGGGATGAGGAATGCCGTCGAAGTCTACCTCCCCAAATTCGTTGGTTATGACCTGCAGGCCCGGCCGAAACTTTTCAAGCAAATCAGGGAACTCCCTGGACACGCCTTTGCAGTTGAAGTGGGCGCCCACGTGAAAACCCAGGTCTCGTGCGTACCGGAACCATTTCTTTGCAACATCCGTCAGTTCATAGTTCGGATATTTCACATCCATGGGAAAGTTGCGAAACCCAACCATGCGACCGACAAACACCCTGGTTGGGTCGAGCTGCTTTGCGAGTTCATCCAGCCCTTCGAAGTCACCGACGTTTACATAAGCCTGCACACGAATATCCTTCACCCAGGGCGGATGATAACCTTCGCCCAAAGGAGCGAAACCCACCTCGTGTTCCAGCCAGTCCACGTAGGGTTTCACCGCCGTTTCCCAGTGCCTTAAGTAAGGCCTGAACCGAATCTCAAACAACGAAGGTTCCGCCGAAGCAACGGGAAACCCACGGATCATCGTGAGGTCCGCGGTCTTATCTCGGCCCTGGGCGAAAAGATTACCGGGCCCGAGATTCGCGTCACGGCCTTCCACGAACCATCCCGTAATCTCCCCCTCGAACAGCGCGACCGGGGCGTGAACATAGCCGGTACCTTCCATGGCAGGATCTCCGAACGAACCGGTCCATGGCGCCTGGTGCACCCACCCGGCACCGTATCCGCTGAGAAGGACAATTCGATAGTCGGATATATTGCATCCAAAAATTGGAAGCCGAAGAACGTGCACCGGCTCAGGCGACTTTGCCGAACATGTAAGAACCAAATCCCCTTCCGGTTCCAGCGTCCATGTCAAATGAAGCGCCGTCCCGTCCGAAGCGCCGAGACGGCAGGTAACTTCACTTTCATCGGACTCCAACGAAATCTCGCATGAATCGAGATCGATGCCGGATGAGCCGAAAATTGGAAGGTGCGAGTCGAGATCCTCCGGTTGAAGATCAACCAGGCTCCGGGTGGTACGAAGGTTCCGCAACGTACAAAGAATCCCGGCCTGGAATTCGGCCAGCACGTGCTCGTTGGAAATTGAGACGCGATGGGACGGGCCCCTCCAGGAGGCTGCGTCGACTTCCGCGACGACCATGAAACTACAGAACCACGCGACGCCAATGAATTGAAAAAGTTTCATCCTGCGATCATTCCAATTCATTCCTGCTTGTGACACACGTTCCACCACACAAAGGCACGGAGCACACGGAGTGACCAAAAATCCCCTTCTGTTTTCTTCGTTTCCTTCTGTTCAAAATCCGTTTGGTTGCGGCGTTGGTGCTTTGCGATTTTCACGGAAATTAAGGGGCGACAAATTCAAACCCATAAAGGAACGCGCGGTTCAAGTAAAATTTTGCCTTCCGGGCGGATTCGGGAGCCCAGTCGCCGCCCTCCCACGTGACGAGGCCGGAGCGATAATCGCCTACTATCGGAGCACAATCCGTCCGGGTGAAACCGGAAATCGGGCGATCCTCCGAATCCAGAAGCTCCACCTGGAGAGCGCCTTGTTGAAACTCGGGCAACCTCGCCTTCTTGGCCGGCCGCGTGACGACGTTCACGTGCAATGCCTTTCCACCGAGTTTCCGCTCCTTCGTGACCGCCATACCGAGAGTGGGCCCGCCCGCAGAGGGCGCCAGTGCGTACATCCGGTCGTAGCGCCACGAAGCCCGGCAAAGGGCCGCATTGTGCGCAAGAAAATGCGCACCGTGATCGACCACCGAATCCATGCCGATCTGCACCGAAGGCGCCCGGGTATCGAACACCTGGCGATGGAGGCCTTCACAGCCGCCGTAGTACATGTGCAACTGGTCTCCCTCCGGAATCAGATTCTGACTCTGCCAGATCATTCCCCCGCCGTAGTCGCCGAGCGGTGCGTTATCAAGGCAGGGGCGGCGGTCCGGGTACCACCACGTTCTCCCATCGCGGGACGCCGCCATGCGAATGTTCAACGTCTGGGTAATCGGAAGATACATGGTGACCAGGGCAAGGTATCCACCCTCGACCTTGAGTGGTACGCACTCCTGGTATTGGGTGTCACGGTGATCACGCTCGTCTGCGGTCATGCTCATGCCTTCATCTCTCACCCAGGTGTTCCCGTCCTTGCTCGTAGCCAGGAAACAGCTTCGCCGAGCGCAATCCTCGTAGACGGGCACGTGATCATTTTCCTGCCGCTCCGCCGCCAGCCGGTAGTAGGCCATGTATCCCTCGTCAGGATCCTTGTAAAAGAAGGACAGATCCCCATTCATGGGCTCCATGATCGGTCCGTGAACCTTCTCCCAGCGCTTCCCGTCTTTGGATTGGTAGCGGTAATACCCGTACCCATCCGGCGGCGGGCCGATCACGGAATTCTCATGGAGGCAGTACATCTCGTACGGCCATTCCGTGTTGTCGGGATTGATGATGAGCGATGCATAGGAGGACGTGCCGTCAGTGACGTCAAAAACGATGTTCGTTTTCTTGTGCCCTTCATAGGGGTAGATATCCAGTTCGGGGCGGCTCCAATTCATTCCGTCCGTACTTTCGAAATAGCCCATTCGTCGATAAATGGCATTCCTGGATGCCCACGGTTTTTCAGGGTTGTCCACAAACTCCTCCGCCGGCGTGGACACAAGATATGCCTTCCACAGTCCGTCAATCGGATCGCGAATTACGGAGCCATGGATGCCCAAGCCACCGTCGTCCCAGGGCATATCGCCTTCGAGCAACGGATTCCGCGGATCCAAGGTACCGTTCTCAACCCGCCAGCCGGTCAGGTGCAATTCACTGAAATCATCGGGCATCAACAGGGGCATCCGGGGGGAATTCGGTTTCCTCATGCTCAAGTTCTTTTCTCCTTCAATTCTTTAATTATCGAGCGCCGCCAGCGCATATTTGGAGTGCAATGGCGGAGATTGGGTAGCATTTCCAGACCTTGGAAATCAAAGCAATAATAGTTCTGCGCGCAGCTCATCCGCCTTTCTTCCCAGCGGCCGGAAGACATACTCAGTGAGCGTCACAATGGTGCCGTAGTCGGCACGGTTTCGCGCGATGCCGGCAAACATCTCGATGGTGTCGAAGGCCTGCGCCTTCGCCGCGTCGGCAGCATCGACCGTTTCTTTCAATTTGATCCGGTGCGTCTCGGTATCGCCCTTCTCTTTGGCCTCCTTCGCCGCCGCTTCGAGGGTCGCGGCCAGCTTCA
>CAUZEO010000138.1:0-12806 GCA_963578625.1 Kiritimatiellia bacterium
CTGGCCGAACGAGGCAGCGCCCGGAACGCGCGAATCGTAGTCCGTATAGTTCCAGGGCGGAACCGCGCATAGCTCCTCGACGTAGCTTCCGCCAACTCGAAGTTCCCATTTTTTCCTGCGATTAAGATTTTCATTTATTTCTACCGCAATCGGCGGTTTCACGAGAAAGTGGGAGGCCATCCCTTCGCGCCACTCCCATGCAGTCCCCCGCAACAACGTGTTTTCACTCCACGCTTCACCGATCGGATTGGCATGCATCACGTTGTCCGCAGTCACCCTTGTCCAACCGGCACGATCCTGACTCTTCATCAGATCCGCGAACGCCTGCGGGTCGCCGATCCCGGAAGACGCATTAGCGCTCTGGTCTGTGCTTTCGTACCGACCGTCTCTACCCACGACGAAGTTGGCCTGGATCGCATTCGTGACGCCCAGAGATACCAGTCGTGCCAAGGTCGACAACTCGTTTGTTATCGGACCGGTGGATTGTGAATCAACCCATACCCGTGCGGTAATTGTCTCCACGTGATCACCCCTGGGATTTGAAATTGCGGGTAGAACATCCTCCACGCGTGGAGACACGGTGAGAACTACGCGCTCAAACAGATCGGCAGTCCTTCCATCCGTACCGGCCGCGTAAATCGCCCGCCCGAACCCTGGTTCGCCCGAATCGCCGCCCGTAGGTTCGAAATAGCTGGCGCTGCTTCGATACCAGTCGAATGAACAAGCGACGAAGCAGGGCGATTCGTTGGTGCCGGAGCCTTGCCCCAGCCACCCGACACTCAGGAGTCCACCCAGTGTCTCGGGAAGTCCCGGTACCCGGATATGATTCCACGACCAGCCTCCCTCATAGCTACCGAGGTCGACACCGGACGCCAGTCCGCCCGCGGCGCTGATTTGACCCACCAGAGATCGGCCGATGATCTCAAAGCGCCTGGTACCGGAGCCTTGATATTCGACATAGAGTGTATTGTCCTCGCGGCGCAGCACCGTGATCGTTCGATCCGGATTTTCGATGCCGAGTAGTTTTGCCCCTACGAGGAACCGCCCGAGGTCCTGTCCGTCCCAGCGTACCCGGACCCCTGCGCCAAGGTTCCCGGAATCTACGAGGTAGGATAGATGACCGTCAGGACCTCGATAGCTGAACTCGAAAACCCCGTCGCTCACCTCATTCAGTTGATTGTTGAATACGTCCGGACTCCCCGCCCCAGGAACAATCGTCTGCGGCCGGGACGGAAAATCAAGGCGTTTTCTGGCTGTATGAAGTCCGGCGGGCTGACCGGGTTGAAGCTCGAGATTCCGGGATGGGCGATTCCTGATCTTCAACGGCGGAAATGTTTCGAAATAGAAACTGAGAGAATCCAGATAATTCGTTACCGCGATTGAGGCCGGGCAATTCAGGAAACGAAGTTCGGTGAAGGAACACGGGTATGAAATCCGCCCCGCAATGTCGCCGGAGAACCGTCGGTGCATCAAGGACCATCCTGTTCCCCGGACCGCACCCATTTCGAGCACATGCTCCTTATTTTCCGCGTCCCTGACGATGACGTTGACTTCACATCCGGGCGCGTTCTCGTCTCCCGCCGCATGCTGACCGTGAACCCAGATATTGACGCAGTCGAAGCGATCCCTGATTGCAATGGGCCGGGGAGGCCGAAAGGTGAATTCGCTACCGGCGGAATCGAATAGATATTCGATTTTCGCGGCATACTCACCCCACAGCTGTTCTTCCTTCGAGCGCTCGAAAGCCACCCTGCCGCCGTCGTCGTACTCGGCCTCCCAGCCAAGAAGAAACTCAAAATCGACCTGGGGATCTCTGCTTTCCTTACGCTTGCTTCTAATGATTTCCGGCGGTCGATTATCAATCGGTGTCTCGGGTTCAGGAGGCACGGCAATGGAATCGTTCGGTTTCGGACGCGCCTGGTCCTGGGTGTCTTTCCCCTGACGTGTGCCGCTGCAACCGGCGAAAACCAGTGCGAGAAAAAGGGGCGAAAGGATTGCCGCAATTCCTCGCCGCATTCCGGGGTTTCGGGAGCCAGGGGCAGGACACCCATGCCACGGAATACAAAGCATTTTCTTCACCTCGACATTCGATATTGAAAATTCGAAATTCGACATTTTCATCGCGAACCGGTTGGGTCCCCGGGGGCCACGGGCAGCATGCCCGTGCCACGGTTGGATCGCCGCGGTCCGGGAACTCTTCATCCGGCGAACACGAAATATTTTCGGCAGAAGAAATTTATCATCACCGCCACTACGATGTCGGCCACTCTTGCCTGGGTTGTATCAACTTGGAAAAAATGAATGAGGCCAAATGAAAGTGCGGTGCCGATGACAAAGCTGATAATCGAGATGACGTAAAACATCCCGATTTCCTTGCGGCGTTTGTGTTTTCCCGGCTGAAACACCCAGAGCATATTCAACAGGTAGGCCACAAAGTTCGAAAAGAGGAAAACGATGCCTTTATTTATTATGTAGTTCTTTTTGCGAAGCGACTCGGTAAGCGGTTCTACGTCAAAGTGGAGGAGCTCGTGGAACCACGCAGCGTCCCCCATTGCCGGAAATAAACCTGCAACCCACTGGTAAAGCGCGTCGCTAACGGTGATCAGAGTATCGTCCGGCGCTATACACGGGAAGACGACCAGGGATAAAAAATAGAAAATAAAAATGTCTACGGCGGTCGCGATTACGCCGGCGATGCCGTACTTCAAAAACTGGATTACGGGATGAGCTTCGCGGCCGGCAAACTGTTTGAGAAGTCTTTTCACACGTTCAGGGCGCGGGAAGTATCACCGGGACCGCCGTTTTCTCAAGGCACCGCGCGCCGCTTAAAATCAAAACACTATATAGCATGCTATATAGTGTTCCCCAACCGGACATCAGATCCATTCTCGCCTACTCGGCGTCCGCCCCGAACACGCACCAGGCAAGAATCTCCTCCGTAAGCGGAGATACATTGGTAATTCTGGCGGAGACTTCACCATCCTCGGCGGGGACCCGAACGGTAGCGTCAACGGGTTGCCCCAGGAGCGCCTCCGCCATTTTCGTGGTGCTACTGATGATGCCGAGCTCCTCATCCCGGTCCCAGTCGCCAAGGATATAAAACGTTTCTTGACGCCCATTCTCGTACTCGGTCGTCACGCCGGTGCCGACACCGACCCGATCGTGCGGAAAGATCGAAAAATCAGCCGGCGTTACTTCAGCGAGCATGGCCACCAGCTCGGCCTCCCGTGAAAGCAGTACTGCCTGCATTTCCTTGGCCGCCTTGAATTCGAAATTTTCGCGCAAATCCCCGTAACTTCGGGCAAGCGCTATTTCTTTGCTGTTTTTGGGGATATCCTCGTTGATCAGCTTCCTGAGCTGAAGCTGCCGTTCGCGGAAGCTCCGAGGCGACGTGACCCGCATGCGAGGCGGCGCGTTATCTTCTTCATCATCCCGGGCTTTCATTTCGGATTCGAGTTCCGGGTACAGCTTAATGACACGGCCCAGGATCATGCGGCGATCCATTTCATCGAACGCGCTGGATTCCTTAATTCGCCCCATGAATGCGCGTCGGTGCTCGTCGCGGGCCGGTTCCAGCACCTTCGAAAGCCATTCGCTATCTTCAAAAAGTGCGCAGAGCTGATTAATTGAGCGTTGTCCGCTCCGGCTTTGGCCGTTGTCGAGCGCATTGAGCAAATCATTCAGGAAACCATGTCTCGAACCGATCTCCAGGGAATCGATCTGGTCCACGTTCTTTCCGAACCAAGCCATCATGTCGACAGTTGAATTTTTGGCATTGAGGATGCCGCGGAGAACGGAGATCGCTTCAGCGTCCCGGGACCAAGAGGAGAGAACATCCACCACGTCCTGAATCGCATCAAGAGGAAGATCGGGCAAAACGGCCAAAAGCAGTGAAGCGGTCGCCTCCGGATCACGTTCGCCGAGGTGCTCAAGGAAAGTCCGGAGGTCCCTGGACGGTAAAGTTTCGGCGACGCTCTTGATGCGAGTCGCAGTCATCGAAGAAGCAAGAAATCCATCAAGGCCCAGGTCCTCGGAGGTAATCCCGAGGCGCTTTGAGAGCATCAGCACTTTCGCGATGTGCCCGTCGTTTCCACCCCTTGCGCCCTTGGCGGCGAAGGCCAGTCGATTCAAGAAAGTCGCCCTGCCCTCGTCAGTAAGTGTCGATGGGTCATGGCCGGACAACCACTCGGTTATCCACTGGAGAATAGCTGGAATCTCCCGCATCTGCATCAACGAGGAGAACCACTCCTCGTCGTAGGCGAACGCCTTCTCACGCAACCGGATTGCCTCACTTCGCTTGCGCGGGATCTCGACAAATGGATCAGCCTTCAGGCCTTTTCGAGCACCGTCCCAGAACTTCTTCCACCCGGACTCCTCCACCAATTCCCGGACGAGCGTCTCCTGGAGAATGGTAACGTTCATTGGGCCGTAACTTCGCAACGATATGCGTACGACCTCAGCGGGGTCCTCTGACAAAAGCCGCTGCAGTCCTTCGTTATCCCGGTGCCGCCTCGCCAGCAGATGATCATCACCGATCAGATCCAGAGCTTCGGCCGCGTAGCCAAATGACATCTCGTGCCCGCTCTTCTTGGCAAAATCAATCGTCACCCGCTGGTAGAACGCGTCGACGTCTTGAATGATCCCAAAGCCCCAGGTCTTGTCATTACAAAGCCTCCCCGGCGCGATGTCGATCAGGTTCAGGAAACGGCGCATGCACTCATGGGCCGGAACATCCTTATCGAGGCCGATGTGTTCCGTGAGGATCCGCTGCTCGCGATTTCCTTCGATCATCTTCAGGACTGCTTTTTCGCAGATTTGTTTAAAGGCCGGATCCTTTTTACGGAGCAATGCCCGTCGGTGCAGGATGTCTACGGCATCGCGGAGAGCGTCGCGCCCTGCCAGCGCATCCTGCAGAAGATCCGCCAGTTCGTCCGCCTCGTCGGTCTTATTCTCGGCATACAGCTTCTCGAGTGCATGGGCTAAATCCCCAATCGGGACTGGATCTTGCTCCAATTTTTCGAAAAACCACTCCGTGCGGTCCTCAGGATCCGCTGTAGCTGTCTCTTGTTCTGTCATTTGCATCCGACGGGTTATAGGCCCACAGGGCGACTTTGTAAAGCCGGTGTCGCGAATCCGGAATCGGGCCGCAAATCCACCATCCCGAGAAATAGCTGGAAATAACCGAAGAATTTGTGTGGTTGGACTCTTGTGGCATATCTATCCGTGTTGCGGGGTCCAAGCATTGAGCACCAGCCGTGGCATGGGCATCCTGCCGGTGTCAGAGCAAGAGGAGGGGGAAGGTAGGGCCGCGGCTTGAGCAGGCTCCCTTCGTGGTCGATTCTTCCGGTCCACTTGCGCAGGCCACGGGCAGGATGCCCGTGCCACGGTTGAACGGGGCACCCGGGCCTGGAGCCCTGGCACACCAGGTCGAATGCCCGCACTACACGATTGGTGATACATATGCTATAGCTACCGGAGTGAAAGGGACTAAGAACATCCATACGGTACGGGGCCAGGAGGACGGGTGGGGTCTGCAGAAATTTTTAGCTGCGCGACTCGCGCTGTCCGGCCGAAAAGCGAAATCCCTGCTCGATGATCGGTGCGTACTTGTCAACCGCCGGCGGATGTGGATGGCCCGCCATGTGGTTCGGAGAGGTGATCAGATCCTGATTATTGAGCAGACAGAACTCTCATCGAAGCTGCGGGTGCTCTGGATGGAAGATCCTTTTCTTGTTCTGGACAAGCCTCCGGGCGTTGTTTCCAACGGACCTGGAAGCCTGGAGACACGATTGCAATCCGAAGACAAATTCAGCGACTGGCGCGCGGTTCACAGGCTGGATCGAGACACCAGCGGATGCATCCTGTTCGCAGCCTCCCTTCGCGACAAGGACGCGATCGTAAAGCAATTTCGGAGCAACTCGATCCGAAAGATCTATCATGCCATCGTGACCGGAAAAACGTCATCCGCGAGAGCAAGCCTGAAAGCTCCACTAGACGAGAAGAAAGCGGTTACGCGATTTGAGGTTCTCGACTCGAACCGGCTCGCGACGCATATTCGCATTGAACTGCGCACAGGGCGCACGCACCAGATTCGAAAACACATGGCAGCGACGGGTCACCAGGTCGTAGGTGACAAAACATATAGTACGGGCTCCCCCATCGGCGCCGAGTTTCAGGACGTGCCGCGGCAAATGCTACATGCACAGAAATTCGGATTCATACATCCGGAAACCAAAAAAGAGATCCGGGTGGCGGCACCCCTCCCACCGGACTTCCGTCGCACGCTGAAATCGCTACGACTCAGGTGAATCCGCGAGCCAGGTCAGTTCCGGTATCGATAGGTGATGCGACCCTTGGTGATATCATAGGGCGACATCTCGACCCGGACTTTATCTCCTGCCGTAATCCGGATGAAATGTTTTCGCATTTTCCCTGAAATGTGGGCCAGGATTTCGTGCTCGTTGGGCAGCTTTACCCGGTACATGGTGGCGGGCAAAACCTTGGACACAACTCCGTCCAACACCACCACATGATCTTTCTTCGACGCCATTCAATCTCCTTCCAGACACTCTAGGATACACGGCACAGAACAGGTACGTGACCGCATCCACAAGTGTGAACGCGGGAAAGTACGCCATTTTCCTTAATGAGCGCAAGGATTGAAAAATACTATGTCCGCCCGAACTTCCGGTCCAACTCTCTGAATCCCATGAAAATGATGGTTGGACGGCCGTGAGGGCAGGTATATGGCATCTCGGATTTTGCGAGATCCAGAATAAGCTGCTCCAGCTCTTTTACCTTCAATGATCGATTTCCGGCCGCCGCGGCGCGACATGCGGCCCGTGCGATGGCCTCCTCCAACATGGCTCGCTGCCCCCCCCGTGCTCCGGATTCCTCTATCGCCCCCACGATATCCGAGAGAACGGCGGCCGCCGATGCCTGATCCATGCAGGCGGGCATGGCATCCACCATAAAGGTATTTCCGCCAAAGTCGGCGATGCCGAATCCCATTTCAACGAGCAGCGGCAGGTGAGCTCGAATTCGGTCCGCCTCCTGGGGCGTCGCCTGAACGGACTCGGGTACCAACAACCCCTGGGATCGAATGCTGCCGTTTGACCGCTCCGCGAGATACGATTCAAAGAGCACCCGCTCATGCGCGGCGTGGGGATCCATGAGGACCAGGCCGCCATCGGTCTCCAAGACCACGTACAATCCGCCCACCTGGCCAAGTACGCGGCACCAGGCCCACGGCATCTCGCGCTCGCCGTCACTACCCGGAAAACCTCCTGCGGTGATCCCGGCCCCGGGCGTCGCGCTCTTCCCGCCCGGGAGACTCTCCAACTCCGTCTGCACCGCTACCTTGGGATAGGGAAATGGCTCCAGCGCCGGAATATCCCGTATCGCCACGGTTGGTCCGGCCGGCACGGAGGTGATTACCCGGATCTGCTCCGCCATGGCGGACTCGTTTCCAAGCGCAGACTGAATGGCCGCAATGACGCCGTCGCGCGCTTCCCGGGGCCGCCGGAACCGGATTTCTTTCTTGGTCGGGTGCACGTTGACGTCAATCTGCCCCGCATCCAACTCCAGGAATAGAAACACAACGGGGAATCTCGCCTTCGGCAGGGAGTGTTGATACGCCTCACGCAACGCGCTGCCGATAATGGGAGCCGAGGCGGCCCGGCCATTGACGAAAACATACTGCTCCGACCGGTCGGCCCGGCTCACGCTCGGGCTGCTGACATACCCGGACACCAGGATATCCGAGTCGCGATACTCTACGGGGTGAAGGGAAGACAGAAGATCCGCGCTGAAAAGTTCTCGGATTCGGTCCGCGCGCGTTGCATCTCCCGAAAGCTCGTAGAGCGGCCGGTCATCGACAACCAGGTGCATGGCAATGCCTGGATGAGCCAGCGCATGCACCAGAAACATTTGGCGAAGATGCGAGATCTCGGTCTGCTCGGCTCGCAGAAATTTTCTTCGCGCGGGAACATTGTAAAACAGGTTTCGAACGGAAATCAGGGTGCCCGGCGGCGTACCCGCTTCACGAACCTGCTGAATCGTACCGCCATGGATTTCGACTTCCGTACCTTCCAGATCCTCGTGCCGCCGGGTGACCAGCCGAAACCGGGAGACGGCGGAGATTGCGGCGAGAGCCTCCCCTCGAAAACCGAGGGTTTGAATATTCTCGATATCACCCACATCTCGAATTTTGCTGGTCGCATGCCGTTCGATGCCCAGCAGCGCATCATCGCGGGACATGCCGATTCCGTTGTCCCGGACGGAGACCAGGCGCTTGCCGCCCGCGGTTACATCTACGTCGATCGAAGTGGCCTGCGCATCTACCGAATTCTCGATCAGTTCCTTCAGCACGGAGGCGGGCCGCTCGACGACTTCTCCGGCAGAAATCTTATTTATGACGTGGTCGGTGAGCAGCCGAATGTGTGCTGAGTCGGTCATGGGTGGGCTTAGATCACCTCGATCAGATCTTCATCGTCTTTCTCTTCGATTTCCTCGGCTTCGACGGCTTTTTCCTGGTAGGTCGGCAGCAGCCGATAATAGACTTGGAGGGTTAGCGCCGCCAGGGTTGTGCCGTACACCTTTCCTTTGGCGGCCTCCCCGCCGGGAGCCGTCCAGCTGCCGTCGGAGTTCTGCGCCTCGGTAAAAACCTTCGCAAACTTATTGTTCCAGTTCTTCCAGTCCTTTCCATCGTGAAACTTCGCTTGCGTGATGTAATACCAGCCGTACAAGCTGTGCCCACCGCCCTCGTCCCAGTTCAGATCGAATTTGTGCTCCGCGAGATATTTCGCACCCCTCCGACAGGCATCACTATTTGCCTCACCCAGGAGCTGGAGGCACAAAACACCGACCCCCGTCATCCCAATCGATCCATCCCCGCGCGACACCGCGTAATCGAAGCGTCCCGAGCTGCCTTGAGCCTGTTTCAGGTCCACCACCGCTTTCCGCAACGCCTGCTTCACGCCGGGCAGGCCGGGGTCGGCAATGTAGGCCGCCTTCAGCGCCTGGATCTGCCAACCGGAGACGGACGTATCCCTGCGAGGGCTTTGCCCGTAGTGGTAGTCCCATCCGCCCCCGGGTTGCTGGCCCGAGACAACCACCTGAATCCCATTTTCCATCGCGGTCCGCAGAGTAGGGATCTGGGTCAGCCCGTACGCTTCGGCCACGGCATAGGTGGCGATCCCCTGCCCGTACACGTGATTGGAGCCGGTGGAGTTCCAGTTCCCGTCCTCCTTCTGGTTCTCCGTTAACCAGCGGATCGCATTCTCTACGGTAAGTCCGAACTTCTCGGAGGTGGGCGTCTCTCCGTGGGCAAGAAACGTGAGCAGCCCAAGACCCGTCATCGCCGCCTGATCACTGTCGCCCCAGGACCCGTCTTCCTTCTGGTTTTCCTTCAGCCACTGCAGGGCTCGGATTACTCCCGCTTCCGTAAACTGCCCCCACTTTCGAGCATGTTTGTTCAGCGCATCTCTGCGCCCTCCCTCGCTCCGGCCCTTGTACAGGCCCCGCATGACAAGCGCACTCTGGATATCGTCGATCACGTCCAACGCCGCAAAATCCACACTCGGATCCGGGGTGTCAAAGTCCTCAACTTCCTCCTCCAGCGCGTCGGTATCGATCGATATATCGGGAGGCGTCATCGCATCGACGATCTGAATTTCCTTCAGCTCCTCGAGCTCCTTCTTCAACTCCTCAAGATCCGCGGTCTCCGGATCCATAATGATCACTTCAATCTTTGCCTGATGTCCGCTCGTTTTGTAGACAACCAGCTTGACCAACACCAGGATCACGACCACATGAATGATCACCGAGCCGGTAGGTCCCAGCAACAGCTCCAGAACTTTTCTTCGCCGCCTTCTTCGTGGTGGATTGTCGGTCATTTCGCGTCCATGATCGAAAGATTCGTCAACTCATGCTTGGCACAGTAGTTTAATACTTCCACAAGCTGCCCATGTGGCGCGCTCAGTGAACACATGATCAATACCGACTGGGTCTTGCTGGCTCTGGCAAGCGTGCCAAGAAAACCGTCCAATTGCCGGCTGTTTACCGGGACACCGTCGAAGGTAAACCCTTCCGCATGCACCTCAATACGGATGAGCGACGGGGGGTCCACCGGTTTCTCTTTGGGCGGCGCATCGGACGAGGGCGTATATACGTTCAAATGAGCGAAGATCGGAATTGGCTCTACCGTGGCGACGAAATAAATAAGGAGCAGGAATACCACATCGATCATCGGCGTAATCGGCACTCCGCCGTCGTTTTCGTCAAAGCGCCGCTTTCGATCTCGTTTTCTTCGCCCCATAGCCGCTACTCGCCCTCCGAAATGATGGCGGCAAATTTGACCTTCCAGATCCCAACGCTCTTGCACACCCCGGTAAGCCGGCTGATGTGCTCGTGCAGAACAAGGCGGTCACCGCGGATCACAACCGGCACGCCGGTACCATACCGGTTCACCGTTTTCTGCATGATTGCCTGGAAGGTCCGGGCTGACATCAGGCGCTTGCCAATCTTGATGGTCCCGTCTTCACGAACGTTCACCGTAACCGTCAGTGGATCTTCCTGCCCCACGGCCTGGGCGCTCCTGGCCCATGCAAGAATCACATTTTCGTCAAACTTGTCTTTCTCCAGATCCATGGTGCAAATAAAGAAAATGATGATCAGAAACACGACGTCGATCATGGGTGTCATATTGACGCCGGGAAGCGGTTTTTGCTTTCTCATGGTCGAGCCTGATCCGTCGCGGACGGATTCCTATGCTTCACCCTCTTCGATGATTTCGACATTCCGCAGAACTTTAATCAGGTCCAGCGTCAATCCTTCCATACCCAGAATGATGTTGGTGGCGCGGTTTCTAAAGAAGTAATAAAATCCGACCGCGGGCACGGCAATACTCAAGCCCGATGCCGTCGTATACAGGGCCATCGAAATGTCCAATGCCAGCAATCCGGCGCTAGCAGCGCCGGCCCCCAAGGCAATATTGCTGAATGCAGAGATCATGCCCACAACGGTTCCGAGAAGTCCCAGCATGGGGGCAATATTTCCGATGAGGTTCAAATAGGCGACCCGCTGCATGAGTCTCTCGCTTTCCAGGTCCGCCGCTACCGCCACCGTTTCCTGGACGACTTCGAATCCCTCCTCCACATTGGCAAATCCGGTGGAGAGAATGTTCGCAAGGGGTCCCGGCTCTTGGTTGCAGTGCTCGAGCGCCTTCATGAGATCGCCCTGCTCCATCGCGGTGCGCACGTTGGCAACCAGGGATGGGGGCGAAATCCTCTTTTCCTGGATCTGGAGAAACGAGTCGATGGCTAGCCAGGCACCTGTCACGGACACCGCAAGCAGGGCCAGCCACAAAACGAGCCCCGCCACACCTGAATTTTTCAGCACGTCAAGAAACCCTATGCCGGCCCCTTCCACGGAAGCTGCCGCGCTCTCGCTGGTTTTCAAGCCCTCAGGCACGGCATTATCCTGCGCCACCGCGGATTCCGCGCCGCTCCAAAGCAGAAAAACCCCCAGCAACAAAATCAGTATTCGTCCGGCATTCTTCATTCTTTCTCCCGTTATCTCTTTCATCAGGTTGACCTCTGCAAATTGTATTCCCGCGCGCCAGATTTGGAGAGCGCCGGCGGCTCGCGAATTATCCGCCTTTCAGCCGCCCCGTCCATTCACTATCCGGAAACTCACTCCGCAATTCTTCCCGCAGGCCGGCGGCTCGCTCGTCCCGCATTTCATCGAGCGCCGCTGCCGCTTTGAAAAGCGCCTCCGCATTCAGCTCCTGCTCCTTCCGGAAGAGCTCGGCAGTTCGCAAGTAGTTGATGGCAGCCCGCTCATATTGCTTCTGCTTCATGCGCATGTCTCCCCGCACGATTTGCGCTCTTCCGGCGACCTGCCGGTTTCTACCCCGTACGGCCTCGTTCAGGTCTTTCGTCAAGGGCTCATATTCGGCCGTTTCCATCAACACACCCCAATACAAAAATCTGACCTCCGGGTTTCTGAACGCGCCGGCCGGCAACAGCTTGAACGTCGCCAGCGCCTCGTCGACCTTTCCCTGGCGCGAATAGGTCCTGGCAATCATCAGGTTCGCGCGATGATCCCACCCAAGACCTTCATACTTTTTAACAAGCGATGCAAATATTTCAAGGGCTTCGTCATGCTTTCTGCTTTTGAGCAACTGGACACCCTGATCGTACGCCGACGGCCGGTCCGCTTCCGCTCGAACAACCTGGGAGCGGTCGTGCGTCTGGACTCCGGTATCAGTCTGAATCACGAATTGGCCCTGCGCATTGCGCCGCAATCCCTCCCCCTCCACTTTCCGGTTGTTCTTTAAAACGATAAATGCCGCATCCGAGGAGAACGGTACGATGAATGAGAAAACCGCGAAAAGGAGGAGACAGCGGGATACGGGATGGGGGATTCGGGGTTCGGGGATTGGGGATTGGGGATTCGGGGTTCGGTCGGGACTGAGCGTGCTGGTTCCGATATGTCTCGAGGAATCTCTCTTCCTTGAGTCCCCAGGATCGGGCACATAACTACTAAACTTCTTCATCTGTCGTCTCCGGTTTTTGAACGGTCAAGTCTTCATCCAACGTGGTGACATTGTTTTGAAAATTTTCAAGATCGAATATCCAACCCCGAATCCCAATCTCCAATCTCTCTCCTCGTCCCTTGCTCATTCCGCCACCGCGGTTGCGGGTTCAGGAAGCGCTTTGGAGCGTTCCAGGAGGGCCTGGTTTTTTGTTTCTCGAACCGTGCCCGATTCTTCATCGGTATCCCAGTGCTCGAAGAATCTGTCG